>VHCN01000149.1 GCA_016871675.1 Verrucomicrobiota bacterium | reverse complement strand
GGGACGAAGACCCCCTGCCCGTGCTTGTAACCCGGCGGCGTGACGGCCATGCCGATGGGGCCGCGCAACTTGCCCAAGCCGTCCCAGAAGAGTTCGGCCTTGTCCTCGAGGCCGTCGCCGTCCGTGTCGGAGAGCAGCCAGATTTGTCCGTTGTAGCCGAGCGCGTAGAGCTTGCCGTCGGCGCGATACTTGAGCGTGTTGATGTTCTTGAGTTCTAGCGGCAGCTCGCGCACGACGAAGCCCGGCACAAGCATCTGCACGGGCGCGGCGTTGGCGACCGTCTCCCATGCGCGCCAGCCGCCGGGCGTGTTGCCGAAGGCGAGCTGCTGCAGCGATGCGTGCTTCTCGGTGAGATACTTCTCCACCGCCTGCCGCTCCGCCTGCGGCAGCACGCGGCTGAAGACCAGCACCTCGGCGATGTCGCCGTCGAGGAAGCCCTGAGTGTGCGGCGGCTCGGTCGAATTCGAAAAGCAGCGCGCGCCGACCGTGAAGTCCTCCATGCGCAGCACCGAACCCGCGGCGCGCTCGCGGCGGCCCTGCGCGGAGCCGTCCACGAAGAGCCGCGCGCCGTTCGTGCCGGGCTGCGACGTGACGGCGAGCACCTGCCAGCGGTTGAACGCGCCGGGTTGCGTGCGGAGATTCTGCTGGCCCGCCATGCCCGCGCCCTCGACGTTGACGACGGAGAAATTCGGCGTGGCCGCGCCGCCGAGATCGAGATTGAAGCCGGACGAGTAATCGTTTCGACCCGTCTCGCTAAACGCGAGCAGTCCACGGAAAAACCCCGCGTTCGAGCGCGGCGCTGCGACGACGAACACCGTGCAGTTTGTCAGCGCCCGACGGAGCAGTGAAGCGGACAGCGAATCGTCCTTGCCATCGAATCGCAGGAAGGCCGCGCCACCGGCAGCCTGAAACTTCGGCCGCGACTCCGCCGCGCGCTGCGAGACGTCGAGCCTGTTGCCCGAGGCGTCGAGCAGCACGTCCACCGGCGAGTTGTGCGCGAGCGCGGGCAGCTTGAGTAGCTGGCGCGCGGCGTTTTGCTTCGTCGCATCGAGCCAGATCACGAGGTTGCTCGTGACGGCCAGCCGCGCATCGGCCCACGGTTCGGCGGCAGGCGTCGCCGTCGGGAGTAGGGCGAGGCCGAGGAGAACAGCGCGGCGGCTCTTCATGAAGAGGATGTTCGCGAGAATTGAACTCCGTCGCATCGCGGACTCCAAGCCCAAAGACGCGGATTCCCGCACGCCGTCGCTCGAGCGCGGCTAAAATTGACTGACAACCGGCGCGCGATGGCTTTTAGTCGCGCGGCCTTTCGTATGCCCAAACGCACTGACATTCACTCGGTCCTCATCATTGGCGCCGGCCCGATCATCATCGGCCAGGCGTGCGAGTTCGATTACTCCGGCACCCAGGCCTGCAAGGCGCTCAAGGAGGAGGGCTACCGCGTCGTCCTCGTGAACTCGAACCCGGCCACCATCATGACCGACCCGGAGTTCGCCGACCGCACCTACATCGAGCCCA
>VHCN01000148.1 GCA_016871675.1 Verrucomicrobiota bacterium | reverse complement strand
GAAGCGCCGGGCTGTTACACGTGGGACCCGCGGCAGCGCATCCACAGCATCGGCGGCATCCGTTCGCTGGCCTTCTCGCCCGACGGCGCGGTGCTCGCGGTCGGCGGCATGGGCAAGGTCGAGAACATTGACCACCTCGGCGGCAAGGCGCGGCTCGAACTCTTCGACTGGCAGAAGGGCGAATCGCTTGCCGCGCTCGAAAGCGACAAATACAAGGGCGTCATCGCGCACCTCGAATTCCATCCGCAGGGCGCGTGGCTGCTCGGCTGCGGCGGCGACGGCAAGGGCTGGGCGCTCTTCGTGGACGTGGCGGCGAGGAAGTTCACCGCGCAGGAGGCGCTGCCGATGCACACGCACCAGTTCGCGCTGAACGAAAAAGCCGACCGCATCTTTGCCGCGGGTCACCAGCGGCTCGGCGTCTGGGACATCGCGACGTAAAGCGTGCCGGCGGCTGGCATGACTTTGATTGGGCAAGTGCCGCAACACCGATCCATATGCGCCCGCTTCGCTGCCGAAGATTTGCTCCCGCGCTCGTGCTCGCGGCGGGTTTGCTTTCGGGATGCAACCGGGACACCGCGGCGGGCAAGCCGGCCGCAAACCGATCGCGCGGCGATGACCCTTTGCGCGACGTGCCGCGGCGTCACGCGCAGCAACTCGCCCCCGTCGAGCTGTCCGGCATGAAGCAAGCCGCGGGCGCGCCGGTGACCGCGCCTCGCGCGCCGTCGAAGAACTCGCGCAGCGCCGAATCGAACTTCCGCGAAGGGCTCGCCTATTGGGAGGCGACGGGCGTGGATCGCGACCGCGCCGAGGCCGTGAAATACTTCCAGCTCGCCGCCGACGCCGGTCATGCGCGCGCCGCGGCTTTCCTCGGCGCCGCGTATCGCGTCGGCGACGGCGTCGCGCACGACCCGGTGCAGACGGTGAAGTGGTTCACCGTTGCGGCAGAGCAGGGGCACGACCTGTCGCAGGCCATCCTCGGCTCGCTCTACAACACCGGCGAGTGCGTGGAGAAAAACCCGGTCGAGGCCGTGAAGTGGTTCCGCGCCGCGGCCGAGCAGGGCCGCGTGGAGGCGATGGGCAACCTCGGCGCCATGCTGTTCCTCGGCCAGGGCACGACGAACAACTTCGTCGAGGCTTACAAGTGGCTGCACCTCGCCGCGCAGGCGCAGAATCCGCTCGCGATCAAGAACCGTGGCGAGGTCGCCAAGCGCCTCACCGCGGCGCAGATGGCCGAGGGCCGCAAACTCGCCACGGAGTTCCGCGCCCGGCCGACCACCAACTCGCTGCCCGCCGCAGCGACGCCGTGATTCGGCCGGTTAATTTGCTTTCCTGCCCGCGCCGTTCGTGGCTTGGTGTCCGCACCAGACTATGAACCTCAAGTTGCCGGTCGCATGCCTCGCACTTGCGGCTTCCATTCTCGCGCTTGACGCCCAACCGAAGGCGCCCGCCAAGAAAGCCGCGAACGCCAACTTCCAGCCGAACCCAAGGAAGCTCAACCCGCCGCCCGGTGTCGTCGTGCCTGCGGACGTGAAGGCCGAACTCACCGCCGGAGCCGCCGCGCTGGGCAAGGAAATCGAGGCGCTCCGATCCTCGCTGAAGG
>VHCN01000147.1 GCA_016871675.1 Verrucomicrobiota bacterium | reverse complement strand
ATGTGACTTCGACGCATCGGCGCGTCACCACTTCAACTCCGGCAACCGGCGCGCGACTTCCTCCGCGTTGGCGCGGCTGTTGAAGCTGCTGATGCGGAAGTAGCCCTCGCCCTTTGAGCCGAAGCCGCTGCCGGGCGTGATGACGACGTTGGCCTCGCCGAGGATTTTGTCGAAGGCCGCCCAACTCGTGACGCCTTTCGGGCACTTGACCCAGATGTAGGGCGCGTTCACGCCGCCGAACACTTTCAGCCCGGCCTTCTTCGCGCCGGCGCGCAGCACGGCGGCGTTGCCCATGTAGTGGCCGATGAGCGCGCGCACCTGCGCCTTGCCGTCGTCGCTGTAGAGCGCCTCGGCCGCGCGCTGGACGATGTAGCTCACGCCGTTGAACTTCGTCGCCATGCGGCGGTTCCACAGCGGGTGCAGGGGCTTGAACTCGCCGGTCTTCGTCTGGGCGAGCAGCGACTTGGGCACGACGGTGAAGGCGCAGCGCACGCCGGTGAAGCCGCCGTTCTTCGAGCAACTGCGGAACTCGATGGCGCATTCGCGCGCGCCGGGAATCTCGTAGATCGAATGCGGCAGCGCCGGGTCGGCGATGTAGGCCTCGTAGGCCGCGTCGAAGAGGATGATGGCCTTGTGTTCGAGCGCATACTTCACCCATGCCTCGAGTTGCGGGCGCGTGGCGGCGGCGCCGGTGGGGTTGTTCGGCGAGCAGAGGTAGATGAGGTCCACGTGGCGCCTGGGCGGCTCGGGCACGAAGCCGTTGCCGGGGCGGCACGGGAGATAGACGAGCTTGGCGTAGGCGCCGGCGTCGTTCGCCTCGCCGGTGTGGCCGGCCATCACGTTCGTGTCCACGTAAACGGGATAGACCGGGTCGCTGATGGCGATTTTGTTTTTCGCGCCGAGCACGTCGAGGATGCTGCCGGTGTCGCACTTGGAACCGTCGCTGACGAAAATCTCATCGTCGGCCACGTCGAGACCGTGGTCGCGGAAGTCGTTCTTCGCAATCGCCGCGCGCAGGAACTCGTAGCCTTGCTCGGGTCCGTAGCCGCGGAAGGTCGCGCGGTCGGCCTGTTCATCCACGGCCTTGTGCAATGCGGCGATGACGGCGGGCGGGAGCGGTTCGGTCACGTCGCCGATGCCGCATCGGATGAGCCGCTTCGCGGCGTCGGGGTTCGCGTCGCAGAACGCCTTCACGCGCCGGCCGATTTCGGGGAAGAGGTAGCCGGCCTTGAGCTTGAGGTAGTGGTCGTTGAGTTGGGCCATTTGTGGAGAGCGTCAGTGTTCAGCAGGTCAGTATTCAGTGTTCAGGAGGGGCGCGATCCCGGAACGAGCGGGCGCACCGTAGCGGATGGGAGTGGACGTGGCAAGCGGAGCGCGGGCGCTCACGGGTCCACGAGGATGACGCGGACGTGCTGGCGATCGATGGCGAATTTCTTGCCGGGCGGCGGCGCGGGAAGGCGCGGGATGAGTTTGCGATCCACGAGGACCTGCAGGTCTTTCGGATAATCCGAACTGACCTGCATGTAGGTTTGCAACGCCGCGGTCAGGGCCTCGAGGGTGACGGGAGGGGGGATGTTGGGCTTCGGCGTGCTGGTGGTCTCCGCCGGTTGACCGGTGGCGGGCGCGGCGGGCGCGACGGCGGCCGGTGGCGTGACGGCGGGCGCGGCTGCGCCGCTTGCGGCTTGTC
>VHCN01000146.1 GCA_016871675.1 Verrucomicrobiota bacterium | reverse complement strand
GACGGGCACCGCCGTGTCGCCTTCGATCCGCACCACACGCTCGTTGCTCGAAGTGAACGTGAGGTCGTTCGTTACCTGGCCGAGAAACTTCCCGCCGCTGGAATGCACGACGACGAGTTGCTGCCGCGATGCGGGACCGGTGAAGGTGAATTGGGACGGAAGCAGCGTGAGCGAAGCCGCGTTCGCGACGGTCACGAATGCCAACAAACACGCGGCTGAAACGAGGGGGTTCACTTTCGAACGGCAGTTCACGGAAAACGTTCCCGCGCCGGACGGGCGCATCAGGCGAACAACTCCTTCACCGGCTGCGTGCCGAAGTCCACCAGCGGGAACGGCCGGCTCTGCGGGCCGGGCAGGTGCGCGTCGAGGTCGAGCCCGAGGCTGTGATAGATGGTGGCGACGACTTCCGCGGGCTTCACCGGCCGTTCGGCGGGGTAGCCGCCGATTTCGTCGGATTTGCCGACCACGCGGCCGCCCTTCACGCCGCCGCCGGCGAAATAAATTGTCCAGCACTGCGGCCAGTGGTCGCGGCCGCCGGCGGGATTCACGCGGGGCGTTCGGCCGAACTCGGCGAGGTTGCAGACGAGCGTGTCACCGAGCAGGCCGCGCTGCGCGAGGTCTTCGATGAGCGCGCTGTAACCCTGGTCATACATCGGCGCCACGATGTCGCGCATGCCTTCGATGGAGGTGAACGGTTTCGAGCCGTGGATGTCCCACGTGATTTCGTTGAAGACGGTGATGAAGGTGTTGATGGTGACGAAGCGTACGCCCGCCTCGACGAGCCGCCGCGCCAGCAGGCAGCACTGGCCGAAGCGTGTCAGCCCGTAGCGCTCGCGCACCTTCGCCGGCTCCCTCGTGAGGTCGAACGCTTCGCGCGCCCTGGCGCTCGTCATCAGCCGGTAGGCCGAGTGGAAGTTCGCGTCCATCAATTTCGCGCTCTCGCTCGACTCGAAGCTCTTCACCGTGTCGTCCACGACCTGCCGCAACTCCCGCCGCCGCGCGAGCCGCGCTTCGCCGATTTCCTTTGGCGGGAGCAGGTCAGGCACCTTGAAGTCGGCCTTTGACGGATCGCCGTTCAGCACGAACGGGTCGTAAGCCTTGCCGAGAAATCCGGCGTCCTGTCCGTGCGGCAGGTTGCCCCCGGTGGGCCCCATCGTTTCGGGCAGCATCACGTGCGCGGGAAGTTCCGTCCGGCGCCCTTTCAGGAATTCCAGCGCGCAGCCCGCGTGCGGCGTGATGATGCCGCCGCTGAAGAGCCGGCCCGTCTGCAACATCTGGTGGCCCGTGTCGTGCACCGCGGCGGCCGTGTGGTAAGTCGAGCGCACGAGCGAAAACTTGTCCGCCACCTTCGCGTGCTGCGGGAGGATTTCGGTGAGCTGGAAGTCGCCCTTCGTCGAGATGGGCTTGAACGGGCCCCGGATTTCACGGGGCGCATCGGGCTTGGGGTCGAACGTGTCGAGCTGGCTCGGCGCGCCGAGGTTGAAGATCATGATGCACGAGCGCTTGTCCTTGGACTTGTCGGCCGCGGCCGCGGCCTGAAGCGCCGCGGCGTCGGCGAGCGAAAGACCGATGGCGCCGAGCGTGCCAACCTGCAGGAAGTCGCGTCGCGTCACGCCATCGCAGGTGATGGTGGAGCCGTTTCCGGTGACCTTCAGCATAGGTAGAACTTTGTTTCGGACTTCGAGCAAAACGTAGAGCAAAACACCGCGGCACGCCACGAAAAATCCTGCCTTACCGCACGGCCGTCCCCTGAATTCGGGTTTGCGTTGCCCGTCGAAACCCGCCACAACAACCGCCCTGTGAGAAACGGCATCTTACTCCTGCTTGCAAACGCCATGGCCTCCGCAGCCGCTCCCGCGACGCCCCAGCCTTCGGGCAATTCGGCGGACGGCATCCT
>VHCN01000145.1 GCA_016871675.1 Verrucomicrobiota bacterium | reverse complement strand
AGATTTGTTCTGGATCTCGTGCAATGCCTTTCGGGCAAGAAGGTGTCGGCTGGCAATGCCGCTGTGTTGGCTGGGGACCTGGAACAGACGCTCAACCCTGGCCAGGGCAGCGTGCGCCAAACACAGGGAGCCGTGCGCAACTTTGCCCACACGCTGAAGCTCGCGGACGCGGACCACGCGCAAGCAGACAAGGTCGGCGCCGACCTGACTGTGCTTGCCAAAGTGCCGAAGGATCCGGGCCCATTCGACGGGCCCCGGCACCCGTTCCGTTTCGCATTGTCCGAGGCTCCCAAGTTCGACAAGGCCGTGCTGGTCGAGGATTTCGAGAGCGGCACGGACATCTTCAAGACGTGGTATCAACCCTATTGGAGCACCGGCATCGTCGCCACGTTCGACTCCCAGCACAAGAGCGGTGGGAATCGCGGCCTGACGATCGCCAACACTGGTCCCACGACCAAGCGGAGCAGCATGGCAAAGTTCCCGCGGCCGCATCAGGACCTCTCCGGCTGCAACGCCCTGCGCCTGTGGTTCAAGCCCTACGGATTGAAAGATTCCGAGGGAACGGTCTCCATGGGCTTCATTGATGGTTCAGAGGAAATCTGGCAGGTGGATTTGCCCGAGGTGCTTTCCGGCACCGAGCCGTGCGTCATTCAGGTTCGTCTGGCGGATTTTCGGAGGGTGCTGCGCAGGAACAACGGCAGGATCGATCTGGAGAACCGGGATTTCTGTTTCTGGATGACCGGCACATACAAGTTCACCGTGGATGACATCCTGTTCGTGCATGACCCGGCGATTCCGGACTTCGAATCCGCCTCTGCGTTTGCGGTTCCCACGAAGTAATCCGGAACTCCATCGTCACTCTTTTCGTCGCAAAAAAATTCTCCGACCGCTGGCGGGCAGGGGATTTAGCAGTCGCGTCATAGTCGCGAACCCGGTATGGGTTGAGCTGACTCATGAATCGCCAGACTTCGACCCTCGATCTCGCCCGGCGCCGTTTCCTTGGGCAGATGACCACCGGGATGACCGGCGTCGCGCTCGCGCACTTGTTGGGCGATGAGTTTCTTCCCACGCTGCTCGCGGCGGAAGCTCCCGGAGCGACGAGGCAGCCGCACTTCGCGCCGAAGGCGAAGCAGGTCCTCCAAATTTTCTGCCCCGGCGCGGCTTCGCACGTGGATCTGTGGGATTACAAGCCGATGCTCGAGAAGTACAACGGCACACCGTTGCCGGGCGGCGAGGCGGAGGTGAGTTTCCAGGGGAAGAACGGCAACCTGATGAAGTCGCCGTGGGCGTTTGCGGCGGCGGGGAAGAGCGGCAAAAGGATCTCCTCACTGCTCCCGCACATGGCGCGGCACGTGGACGACATCGCGTTCATCCACTCGATGACGTCGCGCACCAACACGCACGGGCCGGGTTGCATCTACATGAACTCGTGTTTCACGCGCGAAGGTTTCCCCAGCGCGGGCGCGTGGGTCAGCTACGCGCTCGGGAGCATGAACCAAAACCTGCCGACCTACGTTGCCGTGCAGGACATCCGCGGCGAGCCGCCCAACGGCAAGGCGAATTGGAGCAATGGTTTTCTTTCCGCGCAGCATCAGGCCGTTGCCATGGCCGCGCAGCAGCCGCTCCGCAACCTTGCGCGCCCGGCGACCCTCAAGCCGGACGAGGATCAGGCCACGCGCGATTATCTGAAGTTCATCAACGCCGAGCACGCCGCCGCGCATCCGGGCAACGAGGAACTCGGCGCGCGCATGGCCACCTACGAACTTGCCGCGAAGATGCAGCTCGCCGCGCCGGAGGTGAGCGACCTTTCGCGCGAACCGGAACACGTTCACAACCTTTACGGCACCAACGACCCGAACAAGCTCAAGGCTGCTTACGCGCGGAACTGCCTGCTCACCCGCCGCTATCTCGAACAGGGCATTCGTTACGTGAGCCTCTACTGCGCCTCACGCGCGAGCGCCGTCG
>VHCN01000144.1 GCA_016871675.1 Verrucomicrobiota bacterium | reverse complement strand
TGCTGCAATCGCTGCCCGAGGTCAACGCGCAAGCCATCGGAGTCATCGGCCACTCGCTCGGCGGGCACAACGCCCTGTTCCTCGCGATGTTCGATGACCGGGTGAAGGCCGTGGTATCGAGCTGCGGCTACAACGTCTTCGCCAAGCACAACCAAGGCAACGTCAGCGCCTGGAGCAGCCGTTTTTACATGCCGCGCATCAAGACCGTGTATGGCGACGACCCGGCGAAGATCCCCTTCGACTTCACGGAAGTGCTGGCCGCGCTCGCACCGCGCCCTGTCTTCACCAACGCGCCGCTGCACGACGCCCCGGACTTCGAAGTCTCCGGCGTGCGCGATTGCCTCACCGCCGCCCTGCCGGTCTATCGCGAGGTCTTCCAGGCCGCGGACCGGCTTGAAGTTCGCCACCCCGACGCCGCGCACGAGTTTCCCGACGCCGAGCGCCAGGCGGCCTATGCCTTCCTGGACAAACACCTGCGCCAAACCCGAAAGTGACCGCGCTGTGAGACAGAAGATTCAAGGTCCGATGACACCCGCTTCCTCATCCACTCTCTCCCGCCGTCAGTGGTTCGCCGTGGCCGGCGGCGGTTTCGGCTCGCTCGCGCTGGGACAGTCGGGTGGCGGCCAGGCCCTGATGCTCGCCGAAGCTGGGCGGACGAGCTACCTGATCGTGGCGGCTCCGTCCGGGGCTGCGGACGGGATCGAGGATTATGCCGCGAAGACGCTAGCGGTTTATTTGAGACCGGCCACGACATGCCCGCCAAGTTCAACGCCGATGTCAAAGCATGGGTGCTGAAACAGATCGCCCCCTAGCCATCCTCTTCTTGCATCACGCAGCAGACATGAAACACAGCGTCACAGAACTTCCGTTCAACAGCTTCCTCGGCATCGAGACAGCTTCCGAGGCACCGCAGCTTCTTAGGCTTCCGGCAGGCGCGCAGTATCTCAACCATCTCGGAACAGTCCACGCCAGCGCACAGCTGGCCCTCGCTGAGGCCTCGAGCGGTGAGTTTCTACTGCGGGCGCTTGGCTCTGCTTCTGGAATCGTTCCCGTCGTCCGCCGTCTCGAAGCGAAGTTCCGCAAGCCAGCCAACGGCGCACTCACCTCCACGGTCTCCACGCCCCCGGACATTCTTGAGCAGCTTCGCAGCGACCTCGCCGCCAAGGGGCGCGGCATGATCAGCGTCGCCGTCGAACTGCACGACGAGTCCGGCGCACACACGCTTTCAGCGACGGTCGAGTGGTTCATCACCAGAATACAATGAGGCCCTTTAAACCCATGCAGAAGCAGTGAAATGAAACAAGGCCGGCGCCTCATGAACAAAGGAGCGATCATCGCCGGGCTGGCGACCCTGGCCGCGCTGGCTGTCGCGATTCATGGGATCGGCTACTTCACGCATCCCGGGCACGCGCCGCTGCTGCGGGTGCATTCGGGGCTGAACCGCACGGTGTTGCTCATTCACATCATCGGATCGTGCGTCGCCATCGTCACGGGGCCGGTGCAGTTCGTGGCGGCGCTGCGCACGCGATTCCCGCGGTGGCATCGCCGGGTCGGTTACGGCTACTTTGCCGGCGTCTCGGTGGGCGGAGTGGCCGGGCTATATTCGGCGACGGTGTCGATGGGCGGACTTGTGGCGCACACCGGCTTTTTTCTGCTCGCCGTGTTTTGGCTGGCGACGGCGGCTTTCGCCCTCGCGGCAATCCGGCAACGCCGCATCGCGCTGCATCGCGAGTGGATGGTGCGCTGTTATGCGCTGACCTTCGCGGCCGTGACGCTGCGTCTCTGGCTGCCCTTTCTCACCGCAGCCAGCGGCAGTTTTGACGAGGCCTACCAAACCGTCGCTTGGCTCTCCTGGGTCCCCAACCTGATCGTGGCGGAAATCTGGAACAGGAAAACACAACCATGAAACCCACCCTCACCCTCCTCACCGCCCTGCGGCTCACGCCGCTGGCCATGCACCCTCACAATCCGGTTTCGCGCCAACCTTGACCTCATCTCCATCCAGTCGGCCCATCGCACAAACACCTTCCTGCCAACTCCGATGAAAAAACTGCGCATCGCCTCCTTTCAGCTCGAATCCG
>VHCN01000143.1 GCA_016871675.1 Verrucomicrobiota bacterium | reverse complement strand
ACGCGTTGCCAGCCTTCTGATACGCGTGAGCCTGCCCGCCAAAGCCCGCGTCCGCCGGCGTGCCGGGACTCCACACTTTGAAACTCTTGCCGATGTGGTAGCCCGCATCGCGCAGCATCAGCGGGAAAGTGGGGATCTTCTCATCCCACACCGCGCCTTGAAGAATCGCACCGCGCCCGGTCTGGAAAAAGTATCGGCCCGACAACAGCGAGCTGCGGCACGGCGTGCAGCTCGGCGCATTGACGAAGGCGCTGCGGAACAGCACGCCCTCGCGCGCGACGCGGTCCACGTTCGGCGTCTTGATCGCGTCGTTGATGGTCGGCCGGCCGTCCACCTTCGCGTAAGCGCTGGCGTAACGGCCCCAGTCATCGGCGAAGACGAACAGGATGTTCAGCCGCGGGGAGTCAGCGGCGGCATGCGCCGGTGCAGTGGTGCCGAGCAGCGCGAGCCCGCAGAGGATTGTTGCGAGGGGTTTCATGAATGGTCAGAGATCTTTGGGGACGGGACTGTGGACATCACTTCGCCTCCGCCTTGAGTTCGGCGAAGCGTTTGCGGAGCGCGGCGAGGCGCTCCTGCTGCGCCGGGTCCGCGGCGAGGTTGCGTTCCTCGGACGGGTCGGCCTTCAGGTCGAACAGTTCCTCGTGCTTGAAGTCGGGCCAGAACAGATACTTCACGTCCTTCCGCACGAGCGCCTCCGACGACGGGATGAACTCCACATTGCGAATGGTGGCGTGCTCGTAAAAGAACTCGGTCCGCCACGCGGGCTTGTTCGCGGCGAGATACAACGGCGCGAGGTCGCGTCCCTGCATGCGATCCGGCGCCTTGAGCCCGGCGGCAGCGAGGAGGGTCGGCGCAAGGTCCACGTTCAGCGCGAAGTCGTCGTTCGTGATGCCGCGCTTCGACGCCGCGAGCCGCGGGTCGCGCACGATGAGCGGCACGCGGATGCTCTCCTCGTAGGGATACCACTTGTCGGCGAGCCCGTGCTCGGCGTGGAAGTAGCCGTTGTCGCCGGTGAAGATGACCAGCGTGTTGTCGAGGACGCCCTGCTTGCGCAATTCGTCCAGCACGCGGCCGCAGACGGTGTCCACCTCGGTCGCGAGGCGGTAGTAGTTCTTCATGTATTCCTGGTAGCGTTCCGGCGTGTCGAAGCGCCAGTGCCAGCGGCGGCGTCCCTCGTTCTTTTCGTTGCCCACGAAGGGCGGCAGCCGCTTGAAGTGTTCGTCGGTCGCGGTCTTCGGCACGGGCACCTTCACGTCCCTGTAAAGCTCCATGCTCGCGGGCATCGGCAGATACTGCTTCGGGTTCTGGTCCTCGGCGTGCGTGGCGAAGAACGCGAGCGTGAGGCAGAACGGCTTGTCCTTCGGGCGCGAGCGGAGGAATTCGAGCGCGTCGTTCTCGTTTTTCTGCGTGACGTGGATCTCCGTGCCGTCGGGCTGCTTGATCCAGTGCCGGCCCGCGTAGCTGCGGCCGAAGTCGAAGTTCCCCGCGGGGAATGGCCCGTTGTGCCACTTGCCGACGTGTCCGGTGAACCACCCGTTCGCGCGCAACAAGCCGGGATAGGTTTCCGCCCACGGCGTCTTGAACATCGCGAAGGCCGGGTTGCCGTGTCGCGACATCCACTGGCCGGTGAAGAGGCTCGCGCGGCTCACACCGCAGATGGAGGTGGTGACGCAGTTGCGCGTGAAGCGGACGCCCTCGCGCGCGAGCGCATCGAGCCGCGGCGTCTTGACGACGGGGTTCCCCGCGCAGCCGAGCGTGTCGTGCCGCCAGTCGTCGGCGTAGAGGACGAGGATGTTCTGGCGCGGCGCCTCCGCGGCCGGAAGCGCGCCACCGGTGGCACCGAGAATCGCGACGAGCAGGCGCAGACTCATTTCGAATCGGCCAGCCGGCCGGGTTCGCGCACGCCGCTTCCACCGCGCTGGGTGAGCGAGTCGCCGAGCTCGGCGCGGGCGTTCTCGGCCTCGGCAAGCAGGCGCTCGACGATGGCCGGGTTGGATGAAGCGAGGTTCACCTTCTCGCCTATGTCCGTCGAGAGGTCGTAAAGCTCGGCCTGCACGATGGGTGTGTTCTGGTATTTCGCCGGGATGCCGTTCGTGCCACCGGGCCGGCCCGCAAGCGACCGGAACGTGTGCGGCAGTTGCAGCTTCCACCTGCCGTCGCCGGTGAAGACCGCCTGCAGCTCGTTCTGGGCGTAGTAG
>VHCN01000142.1 GCA_016871675.1 Verrucomicrobiota bacterium | reverse complement strand
AAGCTGACAAGGCCGAGCGCGCGAAACTCATCGGCACATGGGAGGGCTGGATCGTCGATGGCGACGGCAGCCAGAAGTCCCAGCAACGCCAGCGCGTGAGCGAACTCGTCATCACCGAGACGGAGATCAGCGCGAAGGACGGCGGCGGCCGCAGCATGGGCAAGGGCACCTATCGCATCGGCGGCACGGGCGCGGTGCGGACGATGGACAACACCGGCAACGGCGGCCCGACGATGGGCAAGTCATTCATGGGCATCTACAAAATCGAGGGCGACACGCTCAAGTGGTGCTCGGGCAATGACCGCGCGCGCACGCGTCCGATGGAGTTGAAGACGAACACGGGGACGAGCCACTTCCTGATGATCCTCACGAAGAAGAAGTAGACGAGGCGGAAGCGGGCGCGGTTTACTTCGCCGCCGGTTTCGCGCCGCCGAGGCTCCAAAGCCGCTTTTCCGTGCGGATGAACATCCGTCCGAGCGCGACGGCGGGAGTGGAGTGGCAGAGTTCGCCAAGTTTGTAAGTGTGCAGCGGGTTGAACTTGTCGCCCGCCTCCACCACCACGAGATCGCCGGTGCGCGTCACGCAAAAGAGCCGGCCATCCACCCACACCGGCGAGCCGAAGATGTCCGTGCTCGCGCGCTCCTGAAACCGCACCTGGCCTGTCGGCGCGTGCAGGCACGTGAGGAAACCGCTGTCGCTCCACAGCCACACGAGGTCGCCCACCACGATGCCCGTCGGCACGTAGGGCGCGGGAGCCTTCATGGTGTAGGCGAGTTCGGGCGCGCGCTTCGCGGCGGCGTCGCCGGCCCGCACCGCGGTGACGTAGTTGCCGCCCGCGCCACTGCCGCATGAGCCGTAGATGATGTCGCCGGCAATGAGCGGCGAACTCACGCTGCGCATCGTGAAGGCCTTCTCGAATTCCCACAGCACGCGGCCGTTGTCGGGGTTCACCGCGTAAATGCCGTGGCCCTGGCTGTTGAAGATGAGCGCGGGCTTTCCGCCCTTCGGCGTGTAAACGCACGGCGTCGAGTAGGCCACGACCACGCTCTTGCGCGGTGTCTGCCACACGGTCGAGCCGGACTTCGCGTCGAGCGCGGTGATGAAGCTTTCGCCGCTGCGCGCGTGGGCCTTGTCGGCCTTGATGTCGTCCTGCTCGTTGCCGAGGATGACCCTGCCGTTGTGGACGATGGGGGAGATGCCGCACGCGTGCTGGCTCACGAACGGGCCGAGGTCGCGCTTCCACTTCTCATTCCCCGTGTGGTCGAGCGCGGCGAGGTAGAAGTGGTCGGGCTGATTCCACGACACGTAAACTCGCTCGGCATCCACCGCCGGCGTGGAGGAGGCGAAGTGGTTGAAGTTGTGCCGCCGGAACGCCTCGAGCGGATAGTCCTTCTTCCAAAGCTGCTTTCCGTCGCGCGCATTGAGGCACACCACGCTGAACCCGCCCGCCTTGTCGCCCGTCGTGGTGACAAAAATTTTCTCGCCCCACAGCACCGGCGACGAATGGCCCACGCCGGGCAGTTCGACTTTCCAGTTCACATCCGCGTCGCCGATCTTCGTCGGGATGGTCTTTGCGTGGCTGATGCCGGTGCCGTTCGGCCCGTGGAAGCGCGTCCACTCCTGCGCGGACGAACCGGCTGCGGACACCGCCAGCACGGCGGCGAGAACCAACGGGTACTGGGATGTCTTCATGCGTGTGCGCCGTGACTGACGATCACCGGCGCAGCGGGATTCTTGGTTACTCCCGCCAGCGGATCGCCTTGAGCGCCTGCTTGCGGACGGGAATGGCCTTGAACCGCTGCGTCAACGCGGTGAGCGAGTCCTCGACGGCAAGCCGCTCGAGGCTTGACGCGCCCACGAACCCCACCGCGTCCGTGTGCTCGTTGATGAATGCCGCGTCCTCCGGGCGCGCGATGGGACCGCCGTGCGAGAGGAAAATGATGTCCTTGCGGACGCTTCGTCCGGCGTCGATCACCGCCTGCACCCGGCGCACTGAGTCCTTCATCGTCCCCACCGCGCCCTTCACGCCGATGCTGCCGCCGACCGTCGTGCCGACGTGCGCGATGATTGCGTCCGCGCCCGCCTCGGCCATCGCCTTCGCCTCCGCGGGCGTCGAGACGTAAACGATGCTGAACAAGTCCATCCTTCGCGCGAGCGAGACCATCTCGAACTCCTTCTCCACGCTCATGCCCGTCTCCTCGAGGATTTGCCGGAAGCGTCCGTCCACGATGCAGTGCGTCGGGAAATT
>VHCN01000141.1 GCA_016871675.1 Verrucomicrobiota bacterium | reverse complement strand
CTTCGGCGTGGTGCGCGCGATCTGGTGGTCGAAGCCGGATGCGGATGTTTCGGCGATGGACGTTTCGCCCGTGATGCGGTGTCTGTTGATCGTGTGCGTCGCCGGGCTGCTCTGGCTTGGATTGTTTCCCGCGCAACCGCTGGAACTCGTCGCCGCCGCGATCGAGGGCACCCGATGACCGATGCGCTGAATTGGACCGAACCTTCCGGCAGTGGACGGCGTTGAATCTCCTGAAGCATCCAAACCACAACTCCATGAGGACTCCAATGAAATCTCTCGCACTTGCCACGGTCACCGCCCTCCTGCTTGCGCCCGCCGCGCCAACCGCCGTGGCGCAGCAGAAGATCGAAAAGCGCGCCTCGTCCGGCATCAGCGTGTCCAACCGCAACGGTGACGTGACCGTGACGTGGAAAGGCAAAGTCGTCTTTACGGGCAAGGCTGCCGGGCGCGTGTCCGCGAAGTCTTCGAACGAGAACGGCACCGAGTTCGCCGCGGCATTCGATGGCGACAAGGTGCTTTGGGAAAACGTCCCGGGCGCGGGTGAGAAGTTGAAGGACAAGTAGGAACGGGAGTTGGTCCGGGCTTTCCTCACGGGCGCGCGGCCGCGATTCTCAACGCGGCGGCGGCGACGGGCCGCAGGATGCCTGCCTCTGCGGCTGACACGGGTTCCGTGCTTTCCTTCGGAGAAGTCCTGCTCCACGCTCCGGTCCCGGAATGCGCAAGACCAAGATCGTCGCCACGCTTGGCCCCGCCACGGATTCTGCGGAGACAATCGGCGCGCTCATCGACGCCGGCATGAACGTGGCGCGGCTCAACATGAGCCATGCGTCGCACGATTGGGTCCGCCGCGTGGTCGCGGACATCCGCGCCGCGTCGCGCGCCCGGGGCGTCTCGGTTGGCGTGATGATCGACACGCAGGGTCCGGCGATCCGGACGGGCGACCTTCTCGTGCCGCTCGACTTGCAGCCGGGGCAGAAGTTCACGCTCACCGTCCGCGGCGAGAAGAGCGAGGAGGAGCACAGCGTGGACGTAAACTACGAACACTTCGTCAGCGACATCTCCGTTGGCGACGTGGTGTTGCTCGACAACGGCGCCATCCGGATGAAGGTGCTGGCGAAGCACGAGAACAAGGTCGAATGCGAGGTGCTCACGCCCGGCACACTCGGCAGCCGCCGTCACATCAACCTCCCCGGCGTGAAGGTCAGCCTGCCCGCGCTCACGGCGAAGGACCTGGCCGACATCGAGTGCGGGATGGATGCCGGCGTGGATTTCATCGCGCTTTCGTTCGTGCGCGAGTCGCGCGACATCCTGCAGCTCGTCTCATTCCTTGAGCGATGGAAGCACCGGCCGCTGATTGTCGCCAAGATCGAGGACCAGCAGGCGGTGAAGAACCTGGAGGACATCGTGCTCGTCGCCGACGGGGTGATGGTGGCGCGCGGCGACCTTGGCATCGAGATTCCCTACGAGGAGCTGCCCATCGTGCAGCGGCGGATCGTGAAGACGTGCCTGCGCGCGGGCCGGCCGGTGATCGTGGCGACGCACATGCTCGAGAGCATGATCGCCAGCCCGATGCCGACGCGCGCGGAGATCACCGACGTGGCGAACGCCGTCTTCGAGCAGGCGGATGCGATCATGCTGAGTGGCGAGACGACGATCGGGAAGTATCCGCTGGAGTGCATCGGCGTGTTCGACCGCATCGCGCAGCGGATCGAGCGCAGCGGGGGCGCGAACTATCACGAGAAGGCCGAGTTGACGAGCGCGCGGCAGAAGCTGGTGAGGAGCGCGGTGGTGATGGCGGACGAGCTGCGGGCGGATGCGATCGTCGTGTTCACGCGGCGCGGGCGGATGGCGCGCTACACGGCGTGGATGCGTCCGCGGTATTCACCGATCTTCGCGGTGTGCGAGTTTCAGGCGCTCGCGGATTCGCACGCACTGAGCCGGGGCGTGACGCCGGTCGTGGCTCCGTTCGATCACTCGGATCCGGAAAAGACCATCGCGGACGCGCTCGCCTTGCTGGTCTCGCGCGGCTTGCTCAAGCCGGGGCAGACGGCGGTGATCATCAGCACGATCGCCGCGGGGGAGGCGTTGGTCGACGCGGTGCAGATGCGGACGGTGTAGCGGGAGGCAGTCGGTTTCAGGATTCTTCCGGTTTCAGCGCAGCATGGTTCAAGCGTCTCCCGAGTCTTGATTGCCACCCTGGAGGGGATGAGCGGGGAATCCGGGCAACAAAAAACCCCTCCCGCTTTTCGCGGGAGGGGTTTGGGGAGGCTGTAAAGTCAGCCTAGAACTTGTAAACGACGTTGGCGATGACCTGGTTCGCGTTCACGCGACCGCCA
>VHCN01000140.1 GCA_016871675.1 Verrucomicrobiota bacterium | reverse complement strand
GTTGTTGTCGAGGTAGTCCGCGCGGACGTTGACCTTGAGCTTGTCGCTCGCCTTGTAGCTGACATACGCCGCGAGGACCTGCGCATCCGTCGCCGCGTTCTGCATGTGGTGATCCCACGCGAGACCGACGGTGAGGTTCTCCATCGGCGTCGGGATGGTGGCACCGACGTAGATGTAGGTGATGTCGTTCGCAGCGCCGTTGCTCTGCGCATCGACGACGCCCGCATTGAGGACCGTTCCCTTCAGCGCACCGAAGCTCTCGGGAGCCGTGGCGCTGATGGCGGCCATGTAGGTCTTCTGGGACTGGGCGGAACCGTTGCGTGCGTTGATGTTGCCGAGCGCGGTGTTCGCGACGCCGATGCTGCCGCTGAAGTTCTCGCAGAAGCGATAGCTGGCGAGAATGCCCGTGTGCTGGACGGGGTCAATGGTGTTGCCCCAAGAACGGGTGTAGTTGGGATTGTCGGGGCTGTTGGTCGCCTCGTAGCCGATGACGCTGTCGAACACGCCCATCTTGATGTCGAGGCCGTTGCCGACAGGGGCGCGGAGCGCGACGTAGGCCTGCTTGAGGCCGAAGCCGCCACCGAGACCGGCGTTCGCGTCCGGTCCGAAGACCATTTCGGCCTTGTAGCCCGACGCCCACTCGCCTTCGCCGGGGGCCTTGGCCACCGTGACGTTGACGACGTCGAGGTTGAATCCGTCGGCCTTGCCCGCGCCAAACCGATAGGCGCTGACGCCGGCGGCGCTGGAGAAGTCCCAGCGGGCGGATGTGCTGACGTAACCGCTGAGCGTGGTGCCCGAGACGGCGGTCATGACTTGGTTCTTTGCCTCTTCAGCCTGAGCGGTGCCGGCGAAGCTGATGACGCCTGCGGCAGCCAGTCCGACTGTCCATGGATTGATCTTCATGCTGTTGTTCCTCTTGCGATGTGTTGTGTTTCGTTCTCGGCGTTGTTTGGAGGCAAAAGACCGTTTGCCCCGCACCAAGAACGGTGCATTTGCTGGTGAGAATAGGAAATGAGGCCGCGCATGACAACAACTATTTTGAGAAAGTTTTGCGGCCGTTTGCGAGTAATCCTCGCCTTCGTGAGGGAAAGGGCGCGGTCTGCCGCTCGCCAAGGCAGAAGAACAGGCAAGAAACCGTGCCCATCGGCCGGCATCGCAGACTTGGGAATGCCTCAACCGAGGAACGCCCAGCAACAACCGACTGAGAGCGCGGTGACTCCACAGGCGCCGATCCACATCCGGTAGCCCGGAGGCCAGCGCGTGGCGCTGCCCCGGCTCACGCGTTCGACGCCGGCCGCAAAGGCGCTCATCGCGAGGACCGTTCCGATTCCGTATCCTGCGAGAAATCCCGCGGCATCGCCGGCCGCTGGGAATGCGAGCGCGGGCACCACTCCGACGAGATGCGCGCCGCCTGCGAATCCGTGGAGCGCGCCGATCACCAACGCCGCATGCGTGTGCCGATGCGGCGGCTGGCTTCCCACGGGGTGTGAACTTCCGGGGGTGTGGACGTGAAAGTGCGAGTGCGAACGGCCGCCATGATCGTGCGCGTGGTCATGCACCCGGCGGCTCAACGCAAGCCGCAGGCACCAGAGCCCCATCCCGATCAAGACCAACCCGATCAGCCGCTCGCTCCAGGACGAAATCCAGTCGACGGGCAGCAGGCCGCGGAAGGCGAGGGCGACCCCCCCGAGCAGGACGACACCGCACCCGTGGCCCAGGCCCCACGCTGCGCCTGTCCTCCACGCACGGGCGCGGCCCACGGACAGGGGAGCCACGGCAGCGAGATGGTCCGGTCCGGTGAAGACGTGGACGCACCCGGCAAGCAAGCCCGCGAGAAGCGCCAGAAACATGATGTGAAGGTCCTGCAGCAAGGCGGACGAGGCGTGAAGTTATGGAGCGCAACCCGCCGTGTAAAGAAGAGAGGGCGGCGGTTTGGACTTCGCACACAACCCTGAGCGCGCGGCGGCCGCGGGAGCGGGGCGCGGTCAAAAAACTTCCGGGACCCCCTCTTCCAAGAATCTGACACGCTGGCTCAGCCCGTCCTTGTGCGCGAGGTCGCGGAGCCAGCGCGGCGGCTCGTCGACTTCCTCGAACGAGAGCTTGAACGTCCCGTAGTGCATCGGCACAAACCACTGCGCGCGCAGGTCGCGGAAGACTTTCACCGCGTCGTCCGGGCCCATGTGGACATTGCGAAAACTCTCCGGGAAATACGCGCCGATGGGCAGCAGCGCGACCTGCGGCTTGAGGCGCACGCCGATGTCCTTGAAGCCATCGAAGTAGGCGCTGTCGCCGGCGTGATAGACTGAACGGCCCTGGTGTTCCAGCACGAAACCGCCGTA
>VHCN01000139.1 GCA_016871675.1 Verrucomicrobiota bacterium | reverse complement strand
ACTACGCGGCGAGCGAGCCGGTGGCGAATCCGTACGCGATCGGCGGCTGCCGTGAAGTGACCGCAGACCGGTGGATCATCGGTTCCTTTACAGACACGCTGCCCGCGCCTGCTTCCGGCGGCCCGGCGGAGGCCAAAGTTTACTTCTTCAAATTCCGGACCGATCTGCCGTTGGCTCGTGGAGTGGGAAGGAACTAGATGACGACGGCGTTACCAAAGCCCCACGGCGTAGCGGCGTCTCGGCAGAACGCCGCCAATTTCGCACTCCCGGCTGGAATTGCGGCGCTCTGCCGAGACGCCGCTACGAAACTCGGACATCCCCTCGACCACACTGCCATGAAACGAACAATGCTTCGTCCTCTTCGTGTTGCTGCCGTGTTGATGGCTGCCTGCTCCCTCCACGCCGCCACGCTGAGCGATTCGCCTGACGGCTGGAAAGGCGTCGCCGCGCGCGACGAAATCAAGCCGGCGTTCAGCTTCAATCCCAAAGGCGGTCCGGCACACACCGGCAGCCTCGTCATCCGTACCGACAAACGCGACGGGCTGGACGGGCGTTGGGAGAGAACTTTCCCGATCAAAGGCGGGCAATGGTATCGCTTTCGAGCGGTGCGCCACGTGGAAAATGTACCCGTGCCGCGGCGCAGCGTGCTGGTCCGCGTTCACTGGCGCGACGACAAGGGCCGCCAGGTTTTGCACGATGAACCGGGCGCGCACACCTACGCCCCCGGCAAACCGCCGATGTCCGAGCCGGAGTTTCCAAATGATGGTCGGACTGATCGGACGGGTTGGACGGAAGTCTGCGGTGTTTACCATGTGCCGGCGAAGGCCACGCAGGCCATCGTGGAACTGCACCTCCGTTGGGCCTCGCGCGCGAAAGTCGAGTGGAGTGAAGTCTCGCTGACGGAAGTCGAGCCGCCACCACCGCGCAAGGTCCGCCTCGCCACGATTCATTACGTGCCGCACGGCGGGAAGACGGCGATGGACAGTTGCCGCCAGTTCGAGCCGTTCCTCACCGATGCCGCGCGGCAAAAGGCCGACCTCGTCGTCCTGCCGGAAACGATCACCGCCACCGGCAACGGCTTGAGCTATGCGGACGCCGCCGAGCCGATTCCCGGACCTTCGACCGAGTACTTCGGCACGCTCGCTCGCCGGCACGGCTTGCATCTCGTCGTCGGACTCGTCGAGCGCGACCTGCATCTCGTCTTCAACACCGGCGTGCTCATCGGGTCGGACGGCAGGCTCATTGGCAAATATCGGAAGACCACGTTGCCGCGGACCGAGATCGAGGCGGGCGTGGTGCCGGGCGACGAGTATCCCGTGTTCGACACGCGCCTCGGCAAGATCGGCATCATGATTTGCTACGACGGTTTCTTCCCCGAGCCGGCGCGGCAACTCAGCATTCGCGGCGCGGAGATCATCGCGTTCCCGGTGGCCGGGTGCAACCCGCTGCTCGCCGCCGCGCGCGCGTGTGAGAACCACGTCTTCCTCGTCAGCAGCACCTATTGCGGCACGAACCTCAACTGGATGATCTCCGGCGTCTATGACCGCGAGGGCCGCGTGCTGGCGCAGGCCACGCAATGGGGCACGGTGGCGGTGGCGGAAGTGGACCTCGGCCGGCGGCTCTACTGGTCGAGCCTGGGCGATTTCCGATCCGAAGTTCCGCGCCATCGCCCTGTGTGGCCGAGCGAAGCGAAGTGATTTCTCTGCCGCGGTCTGGATTGCCGCACACGCAAATCTCCACGAATCCTGTTCCCCACGTTGCGCCAGCTCACGTTGTCAGCCTGGTGTACCGGAACCGCAAAGGCCGGGCGTGTGTCGTTGCGCGCCGCGCGGGGGAATCTGGTCGAGGCGCGCAGGCCGTCACGAAGGTGGACCCTGGAACGCGGTATTGCATTGCCGGATGGCCGCGGCGGTTTTTTCGATTAACGTCCCGTCGCGCCGGCCGGCTACGGTGCGCCCCGTGCAGTCGAACCGGCAGGACCGTGGCCCGCGCGCCCCGCAGAGGACGGCACATTGCCGCTTGCCAACGCCCTGTTGGCGGCGTCACATTGCGCCCAGCCTCAAGCTGCCGCACGGGCTGGAAAGGAATCACGTATGGAATGGTTCATGGTTGTTGTGCTCGTGATCGGGGCGCCGCTCGCCCTGGCCATCTGGCTGATTGCGCGGGCGAACGCGGCGGCCAACCGGATCGCCGATCTCACCTTCCGGCAAAACCGCCTCGAACTGGAGCTTGCCCAGCTCAAGCGGGGGCTCAGTAGTTTATACCGCTTTGTCTTGCTGTTTGCCGCGATGGGGTTGGTCGTGGGCGGATGCCGAAAGCGCGAATCCACGGCACCCGCTGGGCCACCGCCGCCGCCCGAGTTCGGCAGCTCCGAAAACAACCTCG
>VHCN01000138.1 GCA_016871675.1 Verrucomicrobiota bacterium | reverse complement strand
TAGCTCGTGAGTTCCGCGCCCTCGCAGCCGTGCGCGGCGCAGTAGTCCACGAACTTGAACATGTCCATCGCCTTGTCCGCGGGCGGCGCCTTCGCCGCGGGACGCGCGCCGTCCGTGAAGAATTCGCGCACCGAATACGCCGCGAGGCTGAGTTGCAGCCGCGGCTTGCCCGAACGTGGAAACGGCTCGATGGCGGAAGCGGTCGCGCCGACCGCGGCGGCTGAAGTCGTTGCGAGGAAAGACCGGCGTGAAAGCGTGTTCATAGGCTGTGCGCGGAACGTAGGACCAAGGCCGCAGGCAGGGAAGAAAAAAGGCGGGAGCACCGCTTCGAACACCCCGCGATTCCAGCTTGGTAGTCCGCTCCTGTTTGCCGCTACTCTAGCCGCGCGCAACGGATGAAACTCGTCCTCTTCGCCCACACGCCGCCGCCGCACCACGGGCAGAGCTACATGACGCAGCTATTGCTCGACGGACTCGGCGGCGACGCGCGGTGCCGTGCTCCGGGCTCGACACAAACGCCGCAGGGCATCGAGGTTTTTCACGTCAACGCCCGGCTCTCCTCCGGCGCGGAGGACATCGGTCGCGCGCGATGGCACAAGCTGTTCCTGCTGCTCCGCCACTGTGCCGAGGCGTTGTGGTGCCGGGTTCGCCACGGAGCGGCGCATCTTTATTATGTGCCCGCAGCGCCCGCGCGCGTGCCGCTGTATCGCGACTGGATGGTGATGGCGCTGTGCCGGCCGTTCTTCCGCACCTTGACACTGCACTGGCATGCGGCCGGGCTTGGGGAATGGATCGGGACTCAAGCCCGCCCGTGGGAACGCGCGGTGACGCGCTGGCTGCTCGGTGGCCACGCCCTGAGCCTCGTGCTCGCGGAATCGAACCGGCGCGACGCCGAAGCGCTCGGCGCGCGCCGCATCGAAGTGGTGCCGAATGGAATTCCCGATCCCTGCCCGGATTTTGAGTCCACCGTGTTGCCGCGCCGCATCGCCCGTGCGAAGCATCACGCCACGCTTGTTTCAGGCGCATCACCGGCGCCGCAACCCGGAGCGGAGGCGGGAGATGATGCCGCCGTGTTCCGCGTCTGCTTCCTCGGATTGTGCTCGCAGAGCAAAGGGGTGTTTGATGCGGTCCGCGCGGTGCAAGGCCTCAACCAGCTTCACGACAGTCGGGGCGCTAGATTGGAGGCCACCCTCACCGCGGCGGGCTCGTTTCCGGATGCCGCCTCGCGCGAGGAATTCGAGCAACTCGCGGCGCTTGCCGGCCGTCGCGAGGACGGCTCGCCGGTGGTGCGCTGGGTGGGTTTTCTGGACGCGCGCGACCGGAACAAATTGCTCCACGAGAGCGACTGCTTTTGTTTCCCCACGATTTACGAGGCGGAGAACTTGCCGTTGGTCGTCCTGGAGGCAATGGCGTCCGGCCTCCCTGTGGTGGCGACCCGATGGAGGGCGATCCCCGAAATGCTTCCCGCTGGGTGGTCGCTGCTGGTGGCGCCCAATTCACCTGCGGAGGTCACGGCCAGATTCGAGCTGATGCTGCGTGAACCACCCGACCCTCTGGCGCTTCGCGAGCGGTTTCGCGCGCGATTCACACTGAGCGCCCACATCGAGTCCGTCGCCCGGGCGCTTCGAACGCTGGATGCGTCCTGCCAATGACCCGCAGTTGGGAAAACCCTGCTTGCCGCGGGCGGCGGCAAGCACTACAACCTCCCGACTTGATCGAATGAGCAAGACACTTTTTCTCTCGCCGCCGAGCTTCGACGGCTTCGACGGCGGCGCCGGTGCGCGCTACCAGGCGCGGCGCGAAGTCACCAGCTATTGGTATCCCACCTGGCTCGCGCAACCCGCCGCGCTCGTGCCCAGCAGCCGGCTCCTCGACTGCCCGCCGCACCACATTGATGTCGCGCAGTGCCTCGCCATCGCCAAGGACTTCGACCACGTCATCATCAACACCAGCACGCCCTCGCTGAAGAACGACTGCAAGGTCGCCGAGGCCATCAAGCAGCAGAAGCCCGGCACCCAAATCGGCTTCGTCGGCGCGCACGCGATGGTGCTGCCCGCCGAAACGCTCAAGGCCTCGTGGGCGATTGATTGGGTCGGGCGCAAGGAGTTCGATTTCACCTGCAAGGAAGTTGCCGAAGGCCGCGAGCTTTCGACCATCAAGGGCCTCTCCTACAAGGACGGCGAAGGCAAAATTAAGCACAACCCCGAGCGCGAGATGATTGCCGACATGGACTCGCTCCCGTGGGTTGCCGACGTCTACAAGCGCGACCTCGAAATCGAAAAGTATTTCATCGGCTACCTCCAGCATCCCTACGTCTCGATGTATACGGGCCGCGGCTGCCCGGCCCAGTGCACTTTCTGCCTCTGGCCGCAGACCATCGGCGGGCACAAGTATCGCGTCCGCAGCGCGCAGAACGTCGCCGACGAGATGGCTTACATGAAGAAGA
>VHCN01000137.1 GCA_016871675.1 Verrucomicrobiota bacterium | reverse complement strand
GAAGTGCCCATCGGCCTGCCGTTGAAAACGCTGCTTCACGATTGGGCCGGCGGTCCGCCCGCCGGACGCACCATTCAAGCCGTGACGATGGCCGGCCTGAGCGGCGGCTTCCTCGCCGGCGACGCTCTTGATTGCACGCTCGATGAACCAAGCATCCGCACCAAAGGCTCGTTCCTCGGTGCGGGCGGCATCATCGTGTTCGACGACAGTCGCGGCATGGTCGCCGCCGCGCACGACGCGATGGAATTCTTCGCCCACGAAAGCTGCGGCAAATGTTTCCCGTGCCGCATCGGCACGCAGCGCCTCACTGAACGACTCAACGGCGAATCCGGTCCGCAAGATCTTGCCGACTGGACCGACGAAGTCCGCGACATCGGCGCCGCCATGCGCGCCACCAGCGCCTGCGGCCTCGGCATGGCCGCGCCCTTCGTGACGGACAGCCTTTTGAAGTTTTTCCCGGACGCGGTAAAACAACACGCGTCGGCCAATCGTCCACCCCACCAATGACATGACAGCCACTTCGACCGAACGCACACACACGCTGACGCTGGACGGCCACCCCGTCGCCTTCAGCGATGGCGAGACGATTTATCAGGTTGCCCAGCGCGCGCGGCGCAGCGTGCCGACGCTTTGCTATGACGAACGGCTGGAGGCGTTCGGCGCGTGCCGGCTGTGCGTGGTCGAGGTGGAGGGGATGAAGACGCCGGTGGCATCCTGCACGACGAAGGCCACGCCGGGCATGGCCGTGCGGAGCGCGTCGCCGGCCATTGAGAAGATTCGCAAGACGCTGC
Source organism: Verrucomicrobiota bacterium (assembly GCA_016871675.1). Taxonomy (NCBI): domain Bacteria; kingdom Pseudomonadati; phylum Verrucomicrobiota; species Verrucomicrobiota bacterium. The sequence goes on along the minus strand of VHCN01000137.1, from coordinate 1,933 downwards.
TCGAAATGCTGGTCAGCGAGAACCGCGAGGTGGAGGTGAGTCCGCTCCGGGGTTACGCATCGCAGGAACTCACGACCCTGGTGGATCGCTACGGCGCGCGGACGGGACGCTTTCAGGGCAAGAAATCCGGGCGCACCAACCAGGCCGATGACAATCCGTTCATCCTGCGCGATTACGATTTGTGCATCTCGTGCTACCGCTGCGTGCGCGTGTGCGCGGAACAGGAGGGCGACTACGCGATCAGCGTGATGAACCGCGGCTTCAGCACGCAGATCACGACGGAGTTCAACCACAACCTCAAGGACTCGGCCTGCACGTTCTGCGGCCAGTGTGTGCAGACCTGCCCGACCGGCGCGCTCGCGGACAAGAAGGCGCTGCGCGCGGCGGACATGCCCGGCGAGATCGCGAAGACGCGCACGATCTGCCCGTATTGCGGCGTCGGCTGCTCGGTGGACTTGCTGACGAAGGGCGACCGGCTCATAGGCGTGCAGCCGGCGATGGACGGCCCGGCCAATCACGGCGCGCTCTGCATCAAGGGGCAGTTCGCCTTCGACTTCGTTCAGCACGAAGACCGCTTGAAGACGCCGCTGGTGCGACAGGCTGACGGTTCCTTCAAGGAAGCGACCTGGGACGAAGCGCTCGACGTCGCGGCCGAAGGCTTCCGCCGTTCGCTCGAAAGGCACGGGCGGCGCAGCGTGTATGGCATCGCGAGCGGTCGCGCGCCGCACGAGGCGGCTTACTCGATGCAGAAGTTCATCCGGGCGGGTTTCGGCACGCATTATATAGACAACTGTAGCCGGGCTTGACACAGCCCAACGGTCGTCGGTCTGGCGGCCACCATCGGCAGGGGAGCCATGTCCAATCCGCTCGCGGACATGGACAAGCCGGATGTGATTTTCTGCACCGGCACGAACATGACCGAGTGCCATCCGGTCGCCGCCACCGGACTCAAGAAGGCGATGGCGCGCGGCGCGAAACTCATCGTCGCCGACCCGCGCCGCACCCGGCTGGCGGAGCTCGCGGACGTCTATCTGCCCATCCGCGTCGGCAGCGACGTGGCATTGCTGCTGGCGATGGCTCACGTGATCGAGCGCGAAGGCCTGGTGAACCGCGAGTTCATCGCGCAACGCACGGCGGGCTGGGAGGCGTTCCGCAAACATCTCAAGGAATTCACGCCGGCATGGGCGGCGACGATTTGCGAAGTGCCGGCGAAGGACATCGAGCAGGCGGCGTTGCACTACGGTCGCGGCAAGCCGAGCGGCATCTACTACACGCTGGGCATCACCGAGCACATCTGCGGCGTGGACAACGTGCAGAGCCTTTGCAACCTCGCATTGATGACCGGCAACCTCGGCGTCGAGGGCGGCGGCATCAACCCGATGCGCGGGCAGAACAACATCCAGGGCTGCGGCGATTGCGGGGCGGAGACGTTCGTGTTTCCCGGCAGCGTGCGGATTGACGACCAAGCGGCGCGGGACAAGTTCGCCGCGGCTTATCATCGCCCCGACCTCGACCCCGGCCAGCCGATGACGAAAGTCACGGCGTTGCAGGAGTGCGGCAAGAGCATTCACGCGATGCTCATTGACGGCGAGAACACGGTCGTTTCCGACCCCGACCGCAACCACTGCGAGCACGCGCTCAAGGCCCTCGATCATCTCGTGGTCGTGGACATCTTCATGACCGAGACCGCGAAACTCGCGCACGTCGTGCTGCCGGCGACCGCGTGGGCCGAGACGGACGGCGTGGTGTGCAACACCGAGCGGCGTGTCCAGCGCCTGCGTGCCGCGGTCAAACCGCCGGGAGAGGCGCAGCCAGATTGGTGGATCATCGCCCGGATTGCGCGGCGGCTGGGCATTCCCGGCTTTGAGTTCAAGACACCGGCGGACGTGTTCAACGAGCTTTGCTCCCTCTCGCCGACCTACGGCGGGCTGGA
>VHCN01000136.1 GCA_016871675.1 Verrucomicrobiota bacterium | reverse complement strand
TGAGGCGACCTACGCAGTCAAAGGTCAAGGACAGCACACGAAGGAACATGTGGATGGCGCCTACGTGTCGGGCAAGAAGTTGACGCAAGTGCAAGCCGAAGGCCGAGAATTGATCGGGCCGGCGCAACCGGCGCCGCAGAAGGACGGGCGGTTCACAACGGAGGATTTTCAAGTCAAGGTGGAGGAGCGCACGGCGGTCTGTCCGGCCGGAAAAACCAGCACGCAATGCAGCCGACTGGAGGAAGAGGCGACGGGCAAAGTGAACTTCCGATTTGAGTTCAGCTTCAAGTATTCGGTCGCGCACATGTATTCGATTCCCAATCCGCCCTTCATCCAGCCGCTGCTGGAAAGCCTCGCGCCCGGACGGAAGACGTGGCTCACCGTGCGCAATGATGACATCTACACCTTCCGCTTCGGCGACCCCGCCTACGCCCGCGAATACATCGCGAACATTCCCCCGGCGGACAAGATCGCGGGCTTTTACATGGGGCCGGACGGTTACGCTTGGGGCCGCGATTTCCTGGAGCACAATCCCGAACCCGGCCCGCGCCCCTTGGTGATGGAGAAGCAGTGGTATTCGTTCATGCTCTGGGGCCGGTTGGCCTACGACGCCCCGCTACCGGACTCCCGCTTTGAGCGGATCCTGGCCGCCCGCCATCCCAAGGCTTCGTCACATCATCTCTTCCGTGCCCTCCAGGGCGCGTTGCAGGTCATGCTGCTAACCACGCGCTTTTTTTGGGGCGCTATTGATCTCAAGTGGTATCCCGAGGCCTGCCTGAGTCATCCGCGAAACAAAGGCTTCTACAACGTGCGGGATTTCATGGAAGGCATCTCCATGCCGGGCTCGGAGGTGCTGTGCATCCGCGACTGGCGTACCCGTCTCACGGCCCGCAAGCCGATGGAGCAAACCACTCCGCTCGAAATCGCCGGTGCTCTCACTGGAAGCAATATGCCGGCATTCGCGACGCCCATTATGTCCCGGCTCTCTACAACCGCATCGGCTTTGCGAATGTGACCGAGTTGACGGAAAAGGCAGCCGCCGATATCAAGATTGCACGCAATTGGAAGCCGGGCACCCTCAAAGACGGCGGCGGACGCGCCGGCTTCGAGAAAGGCTTCCGCAATGGAAGCCACAAATCCAAACTCTATGAATACCCCCACAGTGATGACACTCTACGGTTGGATCACTTCTCTGCTTGCGTGCATCACCGCCGTGCGAGCCGCCGAACCGTTGGCCGTGAAGCCGGTCGTGCATGACCTCACGCCGCTTCAAGATGCGGCGCGAGTCCTGATCAATCCGCACAAAGGCTGGTACCACCACTTCCCGGACAACCATCCGAACAAATACCAGATCGCCCGCGACGCCGACTTGCTGGAATTCCCCGGCATGGACCACCTCTACATCCGGCTGGCGTGGGCGTATCTCGAACCCAAGGAAGGTCAGTTCGATTGGGCAGTGATTGACCGGATCATCGAGAAGTGGACCGCGCACGGGCTGGGCATTGCGTTCCGCATCAGTTGCAAGGAAACCAGCACGGATCGAATCGAACAGCAGTTCGCCACCCCGCGCTGGGTCATGGAGGCCGGCGCGAAGGGAGGCTATTACCGGATAGGCAAGGCCACCGGGCCGGAAGGACCTTGGGAACCAGAGTTCGACGACCCCATCTTCCTCGCCAAGCTCGACCGATTCCTGGCCGCTTTCGCAGTGCGCTACGATGGCAAGCCGTGGCTGCGCTATCTCGACATTGGCAGCATCGGCGACTGGGGCGAGGGCCATTGCTGGGCCGGCAGCCGGAAGGACTTGTCCTTCGCCGTGCGGAAGGAGCATGTTGATCTTCACCTTAAGCATTTCAAGCGCACTCAGCTCGTCATCTCCGATGACTACATCCACGCCTTGAACGACCCCGCCGAGCGCGCGAGGCTGCACCAGCACGTGCTGACCAACGGCATCAGCTACCGCGACGACAGCATTCTCGTGAACGGCTATTTGCAGGGCGTGAGCGACACCTTCACGGTGCGCAGCCCGGAGTTCTTCGCGGATGCCTATCCCCGCAAACTCCGACCGTGTTCGAGTTGGAGCACTACGGCTCCGTAAAAAAGCCGGGCAACTGGGAAGGCCGCCCGGAGAGCGCGGTGGCCAAGTTCGGCAAGGGCAAGACGGGCCCGGACTATTTCCGCGGCGCGCTCGAGTTGCTGCACGCGACCTACATCGGCTACCACGGCGACGCGCGCGAATGGTTAACCGACAATCCTGAACTGACCAAGGAACTGCTGAACAAGTGCGGCTATTGGCTCTTCCCGAGGTCGCTCGAACTGCCGGACAAGCTTGAGGCGGGCGCCACCGTGCCATTCATTCTCACGATGGAGAACCGCGGCGTTGCGCCACCCTACGCGCCGTACGAACTGCGCGTGAAGTTGTCAGGCGCGGGTGGCCAGGTCACCAAGGCTCTGGGTGTGAGCGGCAAGTCATGGCTGCCCGGCGCGCCGGTGTCTTCACGATACGAGTTATCGCTCCCGCCCGACCTCAAGGCCGGCGAATACGAACTGGCCATTGGACTCTTCGATCGGAGCGCAAGCCAGGATCGGCCTGTGGAATTTGGGCTGAAAGCTTCGGCGCGGGACGCTAAAGGATTTTACCGGCTCACGAAGGTGCCGGTGACAGCGGCGCGTGCCTCAGGTCGCTGAGCGACCTTGTTCCACTGTGAGCGAAAGGAAACTAAGAGCGAGAGCCGAAAACTCCGCGTGCGAAAGCGGTGTCGCGCTGCGCTTGCCACCGCAGTCCAAGACGGTTGTGCACAAGAGTGTTCTCGCTGCGTTCGACGATTCCTGTTAAGTCATCCGCATCGCATGAAAACATTGCTTCCGTATCTCGCCTGCGCGCTGTTTGCGCTTGTGCCGTCGTGGTGCC
>VHCN01000135.1 GCA_016871675.1 Verrucomicrobiota bacterium | reverse complement strand
TCGCGGCATCCCCGCGAGCGTTCGCGCCACGTTGAGGAACAGCTTCGAATGCAGGTGGCCGACGACGGTGTGCTCGATCTGCGGGAGCTTTGCGCGGACCGCTTCCTCCGACGCGAGGAACGGCAATGCCGAGGGATCGTGGCAGAACAGCAGTATCCGCTGATCCGCGGCGACCTCCGCGAAGAGGCGTCGCACCGCGGCGAGATGGTCGGCGCGCAGTTGCTCCCACGTCTCCATCTCCGTCGGAAGCATGTCGCGATGATAGACGGGCAACCCGACGAGGGTTGACGTCACGGCGAGGAGCGAGTAGCGGCCGATGTCCGTGCGCCACGCGGGCTCGAGCCGCAGCGTGCCGATTGTCTGATCCCAACTGGCCACACGCATCCCGCCCTTGTTGCCGGCGAGGCTGGTCTTGCCGAGTTCGTGATCGCCTATGGTTGCGTGGAAGCCCGGGCCGAACGCGGCGCGGAGCTTCGTGAGGCACTCTGTCGCGCTCGCGCACGCGGCCTCGTCGCTGACGCCGATGAATGCGGAGTCGCACGAGTAATCGCCGTTCGCGACCACCAAGTCCGGGCTGCCGGCGTTCGCAAGGAACCGGTCAAGCAGTCCGCCTTGCTCCGTCGGCTCTGCGAGCCAGATGAACCGCCGGTAACACCGCAGCAGCAGCCGCGCAAGGCGGTCATCCACGGCGCGGTGCTCGAATCCCGCCCGCGCGCGTTCCGCCGCGCCCGCGTAGTGGATGTCGCTGAGGATGAGAAGTCGGGCCGGTCGCACGGGTTTGCAGGTCGTCGTGGTGTTGGCCGGGCGGCGGCCTTCGCCGCGTGCTCATGGGCGCGCAACACTGAACACGGAACGCCCGCGGGTGAACACTTCAAACTCGCCGTGATTCCCTTTTGGGCGCCGGCGTGTTAGTTCCTCCCGCGATGAAAGTGATCGGACTCACCGGCGGCATCGGCATGGGCAAGTCCACCTCCGCGCGGCTGCTTCGGGAGCGCGGGGTGCCCGTGGTGGACACGGACTTGGTGGCGCGGGAAGTCGTGTTGCCCGGCCAGCCCGCGCTTGCGGAGATTCGCGAGGTGTTCGGCGCCGCCGTCATCAAGGCGGATGGCACGCTTGACCGCGAGGCGCTTGCGAGGCGGGTGTTCGCGGACAGCGACGCGCGCGTGCGACTCGAGGCGATCCTGCATCCGCGCATCCGCGCCGTCTGGATGGCCCAAGTCGCCGCGTGGCGCACCGAGGCTCGCCGCAGCGCCGTGGTGGTCATCCCGCTGCTGTTCGAGACGAAGGCCGAGGCACTTTGCGACGTGACAATCTGCGTCGCCTGTTCCGCGGCGACGCAACAACAGCGCCTGCTCGCGCGGGGTTGGACCCCGGAGCACATTCGCCAGCGGATCAACGCCCAATGGTCGGTCGAGGTGAAGCTGGGGCTGGCCGACCACGTGGTCTGGACGGAGGGCGACTTGGAGAGCCACGCAGAGCAGTTGCGGAGGATCATTCCGGGCGGATAGCGACTGGATGCGGCTGTCGAATGCGCATCCGGGCGCGGGACTTCGATCACTTCGCCGCGCGCAGCCGGGCGCCGAGCCGCTTGGCCAGGCGGTCGAGCGCGGGCGAGCGGTCGAGCCTCGCGAGGCGAACTTCGATCAGGCAGAAGCTCTGTGTGTGACGGCGCGCCTCCTCGAGCGCGGCGTCGAGTTCGCCTTCCGTCTTGACGAGCCAGCCGCGACCGGTGCCGAGCAGTTCAGGCAGGCGGTGGAATCGCCACGGGGCGACGTCGTTGTATGGGCCGTCGTGAATGTGCCGCTCGGTGCCAAAGCCGTCATTATTGAGGACGACCACGATCGGGTTGCATCCGTTCCGCGCGGCGGTGGCCAGTTCGACGCCGGTCATCTGGAACGCGCCGTCGCCGACCAGCACCAGAGGACGGCGCCGTGGATTCGCCAACTGCGCCCCGACCGCGGCGGGCACGGCGAAACCCATCGAGGCGTAGTAGGCCGCCGCGAGGAACTCCGTGCCGCGATGGATGGACAAGTCCACCGCGCCAAAGAGACAGTCGCCGATGTCCGCCACGACCACTGTGTCCACGGTGAGGAATGCGTTCAACCGTTGGAAGAGCCGTTGCGACGTGAGCGCGCGCGTCGCGTCGGCGAGGGTGAACGGCGGCGCGGGTTTGGCGCGTGGGAGCTTCGGCTTCGCCCGGCGGCGCAGTTTGGACCTGACCAGCCCGCGCAAGAAGTCCTTCAGCCGCACGCCTTCGTAGTTGTGGTGACCGATGGAGAGGTTCTCGCTCGTGACGCAGATGGACCGCGCAGGATCAAGGCGCGCCGTGTAAATGCCCAGGTTGATGTCCATCATGAAGAACCCGGGCATCAGCAGGCAATCGGAGGACTCGACGTAGCGGCGGACCTCCTCGCGGCCCATCGCGCCCTCGTAAACGCCTAGATACAGCGGGTGATGCTCGGCGACGACCGACTTGCCGAGAATCGTCGCCGCGACCGGGATGTTCGTGCGCTCCGCGAGCGCGAGCAGATCGCGTTGCAAACCAAAGCGGTGCACCTCGACATCCGCGAGGATGACGGGCTTGCGTGCCGCGTTGATCCTCGCCACGGCCTCCGCGAGCGATGCTCGCAGGACCACCGCGTCGCTCGACTCATGCACCTCCCGCGGCGTGTGGTGCGGGATGCCCCGCTGCCAGATGATGTCCCGCGGGAGCTCGATGTAAACCGGCCGCTTGAAGCGCACCGCCGCGTGGAGCACACGGTCAATCTCCTGAAACGCCGTCTGCGGGTCGCTCAGCACGGTGCTCGCGACGGTGATCTGCTCGAACACCTTCTTCTGCGTGTCGAACTCCCGGACCTTGTGATGCAGCAGGGGATCCTTGAGCCGTTCCTTGATGCCCGGCGCGCCGCTGATGACGACCACCGGCGATTTCTCCGCAAACGCCTCC
>VHCN01000134.1 GCA_016871675.1 Verrucomicrobiota bacterium | reverse complement strand
TTGCCAAGATAATCGTTTCCGATGCGCCCGATGCCGCCGATCGCCACCGCGTCCACCGTGACGAGCACGACGGTGGTGGGGCCGTCCTTGAGCACGAGCGCCTTCGCGTAGGAAGGGTCATTCACCGGCCCCGCCGCGCGGTCCGTGATGTCCACCTTCGCGGCGCCGGCGAGGAGTTGGGCGGCGTTGCTTACGGTTGCCATGCTCGATGTGAGCAAGGCGGCGAGTGCGATGCAGGTAGCCCTCATGCTGTTGTCACTTTTTTCTCAATCAACTCTTCCAGCCGCGCCCAGAGCACCTGTTCCAGATGCTCGCGCAGCGGCTTTGGGTCGAAGAGTTTCACAGTTTCGCCTCCGCTTTGATTCGGAAGCTCGCCAGCACTGCGCGGTGGTCGGAGGGCCAGGCTTGCGGAAAGACGATTTCGCAGTGCGCGGCACCCTCGCCAACGATGGCAGCGTTTGCCAGCTCCAAACCGGGGCCGGCAAAATAGATGAGGTCAATGCGCTCCAAGACCTGATCGCCGGGCGGACGGCGGCCCGGTGTGCCGGTGGGATACGGCGGCGTCCATGTGATGCCGGGCTTGGCGACTTCGTCCGGGAAATGCGTGCGGTAGGCGTCGCGCAGACCGAGGGCCGCAAGGCGGTGCGAGCCGTGCCATTGGATGGCAAAGCGCAGCGGGCGTGTGGTCGGGTTTTGCACCCAGCGGTCCATGCCGCGCTCGGCGGCGCGCGCCGTCCAGTCGAGGTGTGAGGATTCGTTGAAGTCACCGGTGAGCACCACGCGTTCGCCCGCGGCGAGCCACGGACGCAGCGCGGCGAGCGTGCGTTCATAGCCGCGCGGACCGGCGCTCGCGTCTGATGCGGCGAGGATTTCCGCCGCGAACTTCGCCTCGTCCGCCGGGACTTCGCCCGCCCGGAGCCGTTGCTGAATGAGTGTGACGCCGCTGTTCCGGGGCGGCGACCAATGTGCGTTGGCGAGGATGAAGCTGGCGCCGCCGGGCAGCTTCACCCGGGCAGCGGTGAAATAGTCTTCCGTCACCAACGGTTCCAAGGGCAGGCGCGCGACGATGCCGCTGGTGTAAATGGATTTGCCGGTGCCGAATCCTGTCCAGTTTGTGCCGAGGGCCTTGAGGAGTGGCGCGGGGTTGCCGCATTCCTGCACGCCAATCACGTCCGCGTCGCATTGGCGGATGACCGCCGCGAGCGCCGTGTGCCGGGCGGTGCGGGGGAAGCCGACGTGCGGCGCGCCTTGGCCGGATTCGAGGATGTTGAAGGAGGCCACCGTGAGGGTTTGCGTTGCGGGCCGGCTGTCGCGCTCAGTTGCCATGGCCAGCAATGCATCGGCGAACGCGCGGCCCAGCCGGAGCTGGCCGTCCGTGTTGTAGTGAACGGTGTCCGCCAACAGGCCCAGCCCATCGGTGGAGACCATTCGCGCATGGGGGATGGACTCGGGCTTGCCGGAGCGGCTGTCCGCCGCCGCCATCGCGGCACGCACTTCCGTCCGATGCGTGAACCGCTCCATTGCCGGTTCGTGTGGCAGCACTTGGCCGAACACGAAGGCCACCTCTGGGGCCGCTCCGACATCCGCAGCCAGCCGCTCGCGGAGCAGCCGAAGGCTGGCTGCGTAACTCGTGGCGGAGGTCTCATGCTTGGCATCCTGCTCACCCTGCATCCACACCAGACCGCGCACCACCGGAGACTTTCCTTCCGCTCGCAAGCGCTCCAAGGCCCCGCGGAATCGCGCGACCATGTTGCGATACAGAGTGCCTTGGTTCGGATCGGCGGCATCCTTCCCGGGATGGAAGTTCACGCGCCCAGGTGTCGGCGCGCCGCCGCGCCAGATGCCTGCGTTCCAGCCGTGATGCAACGGCATGCCGCTGGCGTGAAACTTCACGATGCAAACCTCGCGCGTCGCCGCCGCGAGGCCCAGCGCGAGCCCGTATTCCGGCCCGAACTCCCCAACTCGCGTGGACGTTCGCGTCTGACCGAAATGCAGAGGTTCAAACTCCTTGCCGTTCCAAAAGCGGAGGTGCTTCCACTCGCGCGGGTGCGAAGCCGGAACCTCCTGAATCTTGCCGAGACCCTGCATGTTCGACTGCCCGCCAAGCAGGTAAACATCGACCACTTCCCCGCCCGTTGCGGAAAACGTGGCCAGCATCAATGCAAGAAAGCAAATGAGCCTCATGGAGGGGTCACTTCTTCTCAATCAACTCTTCCAGCCGCGCCCAGAGCACTTGTTCAAGATGCTCGCGCACCGGCTCGACGGTGATGCGGTTCACGATTTCGCTGGCGAAGGCGTGCGTGAGCAGACGGCGGGCGTCCACCTCGCCGAGGCCGCGCGTGCGGCAGTAGAAAAGGGCGTCGTCGTTCATCTGGCCCACGGTCGCGCCGTGCGTGCACTTCACGTCGTCGGCCAGGATTTCGAGCTGCGGCTTGGCGTTGACCGTTGCGGTGTCGGTGAGCAGGAGGTTGCGGCTGGTTTGCTTGGCGTCGGTCTTCTGCGCGTCTTTGCGGACGAAGATTTTGCCATTGAACACGCCGCGCGAGCTGCCGCCGAGGATGCCGTGATAAAACTCGTGGCTGCCGCAGTGCGGCTGCGCGTGGTACTGATAGGAATTTGCTTTTTCGACGTGGCTGGAGTGTGCCTGGCTGGGGGTGGCCATTCAAGGCGAAACGCGGCAGAATTGTCGCCCCTGGCGGGTGCTTGGTCGGCCTTCGGGGCTGCTGGGCGGCCGCCCGCCCGCCTCGAAGGCGGTCGTAGCCTCCAGCAAGGCCGCTCAGGGCACCACAGCGGCTGGAAACGGTGTCGGGGAAGCGGCCTACGGTGTTGTGCTCGGTCTTGTAGATCACCTTGCCGGCCTCCGTCACCTCGATCATGCGCGCCTGGGAGAAGGGACACCGCAGGAAATACTGGATGAGGCGCTGGATTCCCGCCCGATCGCCCGCCTCCAAGCGCACGCTCTGGTCCACACTGAAGCCCGAGTGCTTCCAGGAGCGCATATTGGCCACCACCTCCTCGGTGATCTTGTCCTCGGCCAGGAGCAGCGCGAAGACCTCCTGCTCCCAGAGCTTGAGGAA
>VHCN01000133.1 GCA_016871675.1 Verrucomicrobiota bacterium | reverse complement strand
CTTTCCACTGCCATGGCTCCTCGTGGTTTTCTCGGTCGGTTTCCTTCCGGGACCGATGCCGTGCTGCGCGGCGGAGAAGCCCTTCCACACGGCGGAGCTGATCTTCCCGCTCGAGCACTGGCACAACCACGGCTCGTGCATCGTCGAGGCGCCCAACGGCGACTTGATCGTGTGCTGGTTCCACGGCTCGGGCGAGCGGCAGGCGGACGACGTGAAGATCGAGGGCGCGCGCCTGCGCAAGGGCTCCCGCACGTGGAGCCCGCGCTTCACGATGGCCGACACGCCGGAGTATCCCGACACGAATTGCTGCATGTTCGTGGACCCGCGCGGGCGGCTCTGGCTGATGTGGCCGACGATCCTCGCCAACAAGTGGGAAACCGCCCTGATGAAGTATCGCATCGCGTCCGATTACTCGGGGGACGGCGCGCCGAAGTGGGAGGTGAACGAGGTGATGCACGTCACGCCGGGGCCGGAGTTCGAGCCGGCGGTGAGCAACTTCGTCGCCCGCGTCGAGGCGCAGGTTCTCAAGTCCGCGCCCGCCGAGTTGCAGCCGCGCCTCACCGCGTGGATGGCCTCGCTGCGGACGCAGGCCGCCGACAAGCTCACGCGGCGCCTCGGCTGGTTCACACGCGCGCACCCGTTCGTGCTCGACGGCCGGCGGCTCATCGTGCCGCTTTACTCGGACGGGTTCAGCTTTTCGTTGATGAACATCAGCGATGACTGGGGCGCGACGTGGAAGGCCAGCGCGCCGCTCACCGGCCTCGGCAACATCCAGCCCAGCCTCGTGCAACGGAAGGACGGCTCGCTTTACACGCTCATGCGCGACAACGGCCCGCCGCCCAAGCGCCTGCATCAGGCCGAGTCGCGCGACGGCGGCTTCACGTGGAGCGAGGTCACGGACAGCCTCCATCCGAATCCCGGTTCCGGCGCCGAGATCACGTCACTGCGCGACGGGAGGTGGATCCTCATCAGCAACGACCTCGAACGCGGGCGCCACCGGTTGTCGGTGCAACTCTCGGACGACGAGGGCCGGTCGTGGAAGTGGCGGCGCAACCTCGAGTTCGCGGCGGACGAGGGCGGGCGTTTCCATTACCCGAGCATCATCCAGGCGAAGGACGGCACGCTGCACGCGAGCTACAGCTTTCATTTGGAGAAAGGCTTCGAGCGCGACGCGGACGGCAAGCCGCGGAGCAAGGCCATCAAGCACGCGCACTTCAACGCGGCATGGGTGATGGAGGGCGACACGAAATGAGCGTGCGGGTCAATCGACTTGTGCCTGGTTCAAATCAAGTTCCTAATCCCCCGTCGTGATCGAGGCCGCTTCGCGCGAGGCACGCATCGCGGAGGCGGGCATACGACGATCATCAGGATTCGCCGCAGACCACATGATTGGCCGCCCCCGCATCGGCACCACCGGTGAGATGAGATTCACCGTCGGGCAGGAGCACGTCATCGACTTCGCGACGGGAGGGATGCCGGCAGTGTTGAGCACGCCGCGCCTGGTGGCGCTCATCGAGCGCACCGCGCGCGAGTCGCTGTATCCGTTCCTCAACGACACCGAGCGCACGGTCGGCGCGGAGCTGGAGATACGCCACCTCGCCCCTACTCCGGTCGGCGAGTCGGTCACGATCATCACACGGGTCATTGGTTGTGAGGCGCGGACGGTGGACTTTCAATTCGAGGTGCGAGACGAGCACGAGGTCATCGCCCGCGGCTTGCACAAGCGCGCCGTCATCGCCGTCGAAGGATTCGCGAGGCGCGTGGCGCGCAAGGCTGCCTCCCACTGAACACTGGTCACTGAATACTGCCCGATGCAAACCCGCCCCCTCGGCCGCACCGGCCTCCAACTCCCCATCCTCAGCTTCGGCGCGTCCTCGCTCGGCGCCGAGTTCCGCGCGGTCAAACTCGACGAGGCGCTCGAAAGCGTCCGCGTCGCGCTGGATTGCGGGCTCAACTTCATTGACACCTCGCCCTTCTACGGACGCGGCATGAGCGAAGTGCTCCTCGGCATCGCGCTTCAGGGCGTTCCCCGCGACAGCTACACGCTCTGCACCAAGCTCGGCCGCTACGATCTCACGCACTTTGACTTCAGCGCCAAACGCGTCGCCGAGAGCGTGGATGTGAGCTTGCACCGCCTCCGCACCGACCACCTCGACATCATCCTTTGCCACGACATCGAGTTCGTGCCGATGCAGCAGATCGTGGACGAAACCATTCCCGCGCTGCGGAAGATTCAGCAGGCCGGCAAGGTGCGTTTCATCGGCTTCAGCGGGTATCCGCAGAAAATCTTCCGTTTCATCTGCGATCAGACCGACGTGGACTGCGTGCTCTCCTACAACCAATACACGCTGCAAAACACCCGCTTCGCCGACGAGACCGTCCCGTATCTCAAGGCCAAGGGCGTCGGCGTGATGAACGCCGGCCCGTTCAGCGCGCGCCTGCTCACCAACGCGCCGCTGCCCGCGTGGCTCAAGGAGCCGGAGTCCGTGAAAGCGGCCGCCCGCGCCGCCGCCGCCCACTGCGCGAGCAAGGGCGTGGACATCGCGAAGCTCGCGCTTCAGTTCAGCCTCGCCAATCCCGACATCGCCACGACCGTCAGCGGCAGCGCGAACCCTGCGAACATCCGCAACTGGGCTAGGTGGGCCGCCGAACCGATCGACGAGGAACTGTTGCGTGAAGTCCAAGCCATCTTCGCTCCCGTGAAAAACCTTGGTCACAAGGAAGGGCTGGCGGAGAACAACTAATCCGGCACGAGGCGGTTGCACGGGCAGCGCACGCGTCCCGCGTGCCGTCGTGCCCGTCCCGGACACGACCTCGTTCCTCGAACTTTCTTCGCACCGTCTGTTGGAATGAAGATGGAGGGACGAAGTTCCCGGCGGGACGCTGGAAACCGCACGCCGGAGGCGTGCGCTCCCCAACACCGACTGCATTGTCCCGGCTAATCCTTCAGTCCCGAACGCCAGCTTTTTCGCGCGATAGAAGCGGTGCTTCCGGGCGGGCACGAGAAAGTCAAAAAATATGCTTGCGCGGGCGGGAGCCGGCCGATTAAATGCAATCGATTTGCAACTAGCTGTTCAACCCCGCTTCTCCCTTGCGCGCTTTGCTGTGGCGCTGGTGGTC
>VHCN01000132.1 GCA_016871675.1 Verrucomicrobiota bacterium | reverse complement strand
GCCCGCCGCCGGTGATGTCCGCGCTGCGTTCCAGCGCCTCCATCTGGTCTTCCATGATGGACTTGGAATCGTAAAGCAGCCGGCCAATGAGCGTGGACTTGCCGTCGTCCACGGAGCCGCAGGTGTTGAAGCGGAGGAGTTCGATGGGATGTTGCGTGTGGGGCATGCGAGTGGGACTTTAGTTTGCGAGGAGGAGCGTATCCGACGGAGCGGAGGCGGAGAATTGGCCGGACAAGGGAGATTGGGTTTTTGAGTTCATGGCGCGGCTACAGGGGAGAAATCTCCTGCACGAGTGGAACGAGCACCGTTTCTTGCAGGCAGAGGTGCGCGGGCAGCGTTGCGATGTGGACGACGTGGTCGCCGAGTTCGGTGGGCTTGGTGCATTGGGCGAGCGTGGCCGTGTCGCGCGGCGCGAGGCCGGCGGCGGTGGTGAACTCGGTGTCACCCCAAGATGTGATTAGGGTCGTGACACGGACACCGTGCGGGCGGAGTTCAAGCGCAAGTGATTTGGTGAACTGGTCGAACCCCGCCTTGGCCGCCGAATAAACACCCCAGCCCGGCCAGGCGTGGCGGGCGCAGACGCTGGAAATGTTGATGATGATGCCGCCGCCTTGGGCCTGCATCACCGGCGCGACGCGACGGAAACCGTAGAGCGGGCCGAGCAGATTGAGCGCGATGCTCGCCGCGATACTCTCGTCAGTCTGCTCGGCAACGGGCGCGATCTTGATTCCGCCTCCGGCATTGTTCACCAGCACATCGAGCCGTCCGGTCACGCCGAGAATCGTTTTCACCACGCGATCCCAGTCCGTCGGTGAAGTGACATCGGCTTTAAGCCAGTCCACGTCCAGCCGCGCCGCAGTGGCGTGCAGTGCGGCATCGTCGCGTCCGGTGATCCAGACACGGGCACCCGCTTCACGGAGACGCTGCGCGATGCCCGCGCCATAGCCTTTCGCGCCGCCGGTGACAAGGGCGGTTTGATTGATGAGGAGAGAGTTCATGGGTTTATTGAGAAAGCGCATTCTCGGCCGTTTGGACCGCTTGCGCACGAGTTTTCGGAGCCGGTGCCGATTTGAGTTTGGCGCTCACGGAATCAGGCAATCGGGCCAGTAAGGCGCTCCACTCGTTGCTGCTGAGTTCACGGTCGGGTTGAAAGAAAATACTGCTGGCGTCCGCCTGCCACACGCCGGCGACACTCAGGAGATTGATGGCTTCAAAGGCGGGGTGCTCCGGCGGCAGATCGTGATAGGGCCAGAGCAGCACGCCCGGGCCGTCCTTCCCGCGCACCAGGGTCCGCTGAAGTTCCGCAACGAGCGTGGCATCTCCGGCGAGCGCGCGGGGTTGGATGTGGTTGCGCAGGCACAGCCACGCTGCGGTGCCGCTCGCCTGTCCGCACAGCATCATCTGCCCGTGCAGGCGCAGCGCGGATTGCACCACGCTGCTGACGCCGATGTTTTTGCCCGCGCCGAGCAGTCCGTCGCGCGTGATCGGCACGAGGCCGCGCAGCGGGAACATCCCGCGGTCGGTGTGCGTGCTCCAGTTGCGCGTGGCTGTGTGGATGGTCGCCCACGGCGCGGCCGGGTCGTCGTTGAGGAACTGCCGCCGCGTGGGGTGGAAATCGATGTTGAACTGAAAGCCGAACACCGCGTCGCCGGGCATGAGCTTCGCCCAGCGCGGCTCCGGGTGCGGGGTGCGGAGGTCTTGCTCGCGCAGCATGGTGAGCGCTTCGAGCCGCAGGCTTTCGCGGATGTAAGGCTTGGGCGGCAGGCGGTCGGGCGTGCCGAACTCGTCGGTCAATTCCAGTTTGCGGAAGCGTGGTTCCAGCTTCTGCACGTGATGCAGCAGGCCCAGCGAGTGGCGCTTCGCGTCCTCGAACACGAGGCGGCGCTGCGCGGGCGTGAGCGCGACGAGGTTCTTCCGCGACGCGCCGGGCTCCGTGGCATCGAGTGCGTCAGCGACAGCTTTGGGCCAGACATCGAGCGGGTAATCCTGCGGCGGCCAGTTGAAGAAGAGGGCTTCACGGTCGTGTGGCAGTTGATTGTGCGCGGCGTCCACGAGGCGGCGGTGCGTGTAGATGTTCACCGGCGGCGAGTAAGGCCCGGCTGGATGTGTGGTGTCGGCGAAGGCCGGGACGTTCATGAACAACACGCCTTTGGGCCAGCCAGTGGCGGTGAAGTTCGTGCGCGTCTCGCGGCTGCAACCGAAGTAACGGCGCGGGTCGAAGCCCGGCGGCTCGGGGATGACGCGCTCGCTTGTGGAGCCGCGCACGACGACGCACCACGTGAGCGGGTTCATCTCGCGGCGGTTGGCCTCGGTGATTTGCTCGGGCGCGCTGGGCTCGCCAAAGCGGGCTTTCGCGTCCGGTCCGGCGCTCCACTTCGCGCCACTCAACTGGATGACATCGCCCCAGTCACTCGCGTCAACGGTCAGTCGCGCGCGGACTTCGAGGCGTTCGCTTTCCTTTGTGAAATTTACGCCGGTGACGCGGTTGCCGGCGAGTTCGACCTTCACCGGCTCCCAGCCGCGCTCGATGCGGAGGCGTCCGCTGGCAACCTGCGGCGTGACGAACTCCTCGAAGATGCGCGCGGCCTCGCGCGGCTCGATGGTCAGCCACGCGCAGAAGGAATTCGCCGGCTCGGCCTTGCCGTAGTGGCGTTGGTTGGTGGCCTCGATCGCGCGGGCGACTTCGAGAAACATCCCCGAGCGCGGGAACCGGGCGCGCTTGCCGTTGACGGTGGTCCACTCGTCCACGTTGCCGACGCCCTCGGCGCTGAACTGCCCGCCGAGCATCGCGATGTCACTGACGAGCACGACATGTTTCACACCGAGCCGCGCGGCCTGCACGGCAGCGGCCACGGCGGCTTCGTTGCCGCCGACCACGAGCAAGTCGGCTTCAAGGCGCTGCGCCTCGGCGGCGAGGCTGCACGATGGCAAAGTTGCCAGCAGCAAGGCAGCGGCTGTGGTAAAGCGCAGAAGTGAAGTCATGGAATAAAGCCTTGAGCAAGGTTGGCCGCCGCGCAGATGAACTCCCCGCGCGTGGTGGCGCTGCCGACTACGGGCAGCTTCCGTGAGTCGAGGCCGAGTTCCGTCGCCAGCTTGCGCCAACGCTCGGCGAGCGCGGTGTCGAGCGGCTGGTTCAATTCCACCGCATGGCCGGGGTTGGCCTCGAAATATTGGCCGTGCAGATTCTTGCCGCGCTGGCCGGGCTTGGCGGGCATGGGCGCGAGACCGCGCAGGCCGCCCACGGAACCCCACCACTGC
>VHCN01000131.1 GCA_016871675.1 Verrucomicrobiota bacterium | reverse complement strand
GGGCGCGGCGCTTCACATTCCCTACGCGACGGCGCATCGGGCGCTGTTCCATCGCGCCGACGCGAGGGCTGGCGAAATCGTTCTCATCCACGGCGCGAGCGGGGGCGTGGGACTCGCGGCGGTTCAATTCGCGCGCGCGGCAGGATTGATCGTGATCGGCACCGCCGGGACCGACGAAGGCCGGCGGCGCGTGCTCGCGGAAGGCGCGCACCACGTGCTCGACCACACGCAAGACAATCATCTCGAAGCCGTGGCAAGTCTCACCGGCGGGCGCGGAGCGGACATCATTCTCGAAATGCTCTCGAACGTGAACCTCGGGCGCGACCTCCCCGCGCTCGCGAAGGGCGGCCGCGTGATCATCATCGGCAGCCGTGGCAAGGTGGAAATCACGCCGCGCGACTTGATGACTCGTGACGCCGACGTGCGCGGAATGACGCTCTTCAACTGCTCGACCGGGGAACTTGCCGGCATCCACGCCGCCGTGCGCGCGGGACTTTGCAGCGGCACGCTTCGTCCGGTCGTGGGACGTCGATTCCCCCTCGCCCATGCCCCCCAAGCCCACGATGCGGTGCTTGCGCCCGGCGCGCTCGGCAAGATTGTGCTCGTGCCCTGACGCGGATGAGTTGCAACTCGACAAGGCGGCACAGTTCTTCCGAAGCTCTGCGCATGAAGATCAATAGATGCCTGGCCCCCTTGCTCGCCATTTGCGGAGTCCTCTCGATCACAGCGAGCGCCGCCGAGAAACGAATCCTGCTGATCGCCGGGAAACCCAGCCACGGGCCGGGCGACCACGAGTTTCGCGCGGGCTCGCTTCTCCTGAAAAAGTGCCTCGATGGCGTGCCGGGCATTCGCGCCGAAGTCCACGACATGGGCTGGCCGAAGGACGTGTCGGCTTTCGATGGCGCGGACGCGGTGCTGATTTACGCGGACGGCGGCGGCGGTCACCCGGCGATCCAGCCCGGGCGTGCGCAGATGATGAGCGCGCTGGCCAAGAAGGGCACCGGCATCGGTTGCGCGCACTACGGCGTGGAGGTTCCGAAAGGCGATTCCAGCGCGTGGATGCACGAGTGGATCGGCGGGCACTACGAGCATCAATTCTCATGCAACCCGATGTGGAAACCGGATTTCAAGTCGTTCCCCAACCACCCCGTTGCGAGAGGCGTGAAACCGTTCTCGGTCGTCGACGAGTGGTATTTCAACATGCGCTTCCGCCCGGACATGAAAGGCATCACTCCCATCCTCGTCGCCAAGCCGGGCGATGCCGTGCGCGATGGTCCCTATGTCTATCCCAGGGGTCCGTATCCGCACATTCAGGAAGCGAAAGGCCGCGATGAAACGATGATGTGGGTGTATCAGCGTCCCGATGGTGGCCGCGGGTTTGGTTTCACGGGCGGCCACAAGCACGTCAACTGGGGCAACGAGAATTTCCGCAAGGTCGTGCTCAACGGACTGCTCTGGCTGGCAAAGGCCGAAGTGCCTGCCAACGGCGTGGAGTCCACGGTCACCGACGAGGACTTGAAGTCCAACCTCGACCCCAAAGGACAGAAGAAGTAACTGCCCCGCGGTCAACCGGCGCGCCGTTCACCGCCGCCCGTCATACCACACCGGGCAATCGTCGCGATTCCGGAGCACGCGCCCGCCTGAAACAATCGTGCGCGTGATGAACCGGATATGCTCAAACCGGGAGTAGAGCATGATCTTGCGGACGCTGGTGATGAGCCGGTGCCGTGTGATGATCACCATCTTGCGGTTCCGCTGGCGCGCGAGCTTCTTGAGGCGCCTGCTCAAATCCAGCTCCTCGGTCGCAAAGAGCTTCTCGTTGAACCCGCCGATTTCGCGAAACCCGGCGGCCTCGCAGAAGATGAACGACCCCGCGGCGTATCGGGTCAGCCGGCTCACAATGTTCCAGATGCCGATCCAGAAATTCGCCTCGCGGTTCTGCCCGTCGAACTGAATGAGGCAGCCGCCCGCGATCGCGCGACCGGCGCGGATGACATTCGCGACCTCGCCGAACAGTTCCACCGAGGGGTGCGAATCCGCGTCCACGAAGATCAGCCAGTCCCCGGTTGCGGCGCGCGCCCCGGAATTCCGTGCGCGCGCGATTTGATTGACCGGCTCAAACACGACCTTTGCCCCCGCAGCCCGGGCGAGCTCGGGCGTGCGGTCGTTCGAGTTGTTGTCGCAGACAATAATCTCGCTCTCCCAGCCGAGCCTTGTGAACGCCTCGCGCGCGGCGTGAATGCGGTCCAGCGTGGCGGCGATGAGCTTCTCCTCGTTGAAGGCGGGCACCACGATGGAAAGGGTCACGCGCGGAGAGTGGCAAATCACCAGCCGCTTGAAAGCGGAAACCGGTTCGACCACCGCGCGGCCGGCTCGGGCGCCTTGCCCGGCCACTCCGCGAACTGAAGCGCGAAGATGTCCGCAGATGATGGCGCACTCGTCGAGTGAGCAACCATCGAGCGCGCGGCCCTTCCTCTCCAGCAACTCCACGCGAATCCACCCACGCGCGCCGGTCGCGGCCGGAGAAATTCTTCTCGCCGCGCTTGTGAGCCGCGCTATGGTCGCGCCTGTTCGGTTGTCCGAAAACACACGACACCATGGAACCTACAGGCGACATCGCGCTCATCGGCCTGGCCGTCATGGGCCAGAACCTCATCCTCAACATGAACGACCGCGGCTTCACGGTCGTGGCCTACAATCGCACGACCTCCAAGGTGGACGACTTCCTCGCCAACGAGGCCAAAGGCACCAAAATCCTCGGCGCGCACTCCATCCCCGAGATGGTCGCGATGCTCAAGAAGCCCCGCCGCGTGATGCTCATGGTCAAGGCTGGCAAGGCCGTGGACGAGTTCATCGAACAGCTTCTCCCGCACCTCGAGGGCGGCGACATCATCATCGACGGCGGCAACTCGCTCTTCGACGACACGAGTCGCCGCGTCAAACACGTCGAGAGCAAGGGCCTCCTCTACATCGGCACCGGCGTGAGCGGCGGAGAGGAAGGCGCGCGCCACGGCCCGAGCATCATGCCGGGCGGTTCCACGGCCGCGTGGCCGTTTGTGAAGCCCATCTTCCAGTCCATCGCGGCGAAGGTCGCCGACGGCGCGCCCTGCTGCGACTGGGTCGGCGAACAGGGCGCGGGCCACTACGTGAAGATGGTCCACAACGGCATCGAGTATGGCGACATGCAACTCATCTGTGAGGCCTACAACATCATGAAGCACGGCCTCGGCATGAGCGCCGACGAGATGCACGAGGTCCTCAAAGAGTGGAACACCGGCGACCTCGACAGCTACCTCATTGAGATCAGCCGCGACATTCTTGCGAAGAAGGACGACGACGGCTCCTCGCTCGTGGACAAGATCCTGGACACCGCCGGCCAGAAGGGCACGGGCAAGTGGACGGTCATCAACTCGCAGGACCTCGGCATCCCCATCACATTGATGGCCGAGGCCGTTTACTCGCGTTGCGTCTCCGCGCTGAAGGACGAACGCGTGAAAGCGCAGAAGAAGCTCAAAG
>VHCN01000130.1 GCA_016871675.1 Verrucomicrobiota bacterium | reverse complement strand
CCGCGCCGGGAAGGCTTGCGCCCCGCCCGGCGCGGCAGATTGCGCGTGGGTTCGTTTAGCTGTGGTAGCCTTCTTCGCCGTGCTCGGCGAGGTCGAGGCCCGCGGTTTCAACTTCCTCGCTCGGGCGCAGGCCGCCGACGACCGCCTTCACGATGTAGGCGATGATCGCGGTGCCGACGATGGAGAGAATGATCGTGACGAGGATGGCCTTGATCTGGGACATGAGCAAACCGGCTTTCACGCCGGCCACAACGGGATTGACTTTTTCATCAGCCAGTATGCCTGTGAGCAGCGCGCCCAGTGTGCCGCCCACGCCATGGACGCCGAAGGTGTCCAGCGCGTCGTCGTAACCCAGCATTTTCTTCAGGTAAGACACAGCGAAGTAGGGGACGATCCCCGCCGCGAAGCCGATGATGACCGCGCCCGTGGTGTTGACGAAGCCGCAAGCCGGCGTGACCACCACGAGGCCCGCCACGATGCCAGAGCAGAAGCCGAGCACGCTGGGCTTGCCGCGGGTGATCCATTCACACATGGGCCACACGAAGCCGGCGATGGCCGCCGCGAGCGTGGTGGTGGCGAAGGCGTTCGAGGCGATGGCATCGGCACCGAGCGCGGAACCGGCGTTGAAGCCATACCAGCCGACCCAGAGCATGCCGGTGCCGACCATGCAGAGGACCATGTTGTGCGGCGGCATGGGCTCCTTGCCGAAGCCGAGGCGCTTGCCGAGGATCAGGCACAACATCAGCGCGCTCCAGCCGGAACTCATGTGAACGACCGTGCCCCCGGCGAAATCAAGTGCCTTGATGCCCGCATCGGCGGCGTTCAGCGCACCGCACATATAACCCTTGCCGCTCCACACCATGTGTGCCAGCGGGAAATAAACCACAAACATCCACAGGGCGACAAACAGCAGCACCGCCGAGAATTTCATGCGCTCGGCAATGGCGCCGACGATGAGCGCCGGCGTGATGATGGCGAAAGTGAGTTGGAACATCGCCCACATGCTGTCGCTGATCCAATAGTAACCCGCGCCGACCTTTCCGGGCTCCATGCCTTTGAACATGGCGTTGGCGAGGTCGCCAAAGAAGGCGTTGCCGCCTGAAAACGTCAGGCTGTAGCCGCACAGCCACCACAGGAAGGTGACCATGCCAGCGATGCCCATGCACTGGGCGAGCACGGAGAGCACGTTCTTGCGGCGCACCAGGCCGCCGTAGAACAGCGCCAGGCCGGGCAGGGTCATGAACAGCACCAAGGCGGTGCTGGTCATCTGCCAGGCGTTGTGGCCGGGGCCGGGCGCGTTGATCTTGGAAGGTGCATTGGTCTGCCGTGCCGCGTTGTTCACGTAGGCTTCAAGGTCGGCCAGGCGATCTTCCACTGTGGGTTCCTTGGCCGGAGCGGCGGCTGCGGGCGCTGCCGGGGCAGCGGGCGGCTGTTGCGCGGAGACGTTGAGGGTCATCGCCAGCGCGAACAAGCCGAGGGAGAGGATGAGTTTCTTCATGATGGGTTGGGTGGGTTGGAAGTTGGGGTTGCGGTTGGCCTAGACAGCGGCGTCTCCCTTCTCGTCGGTGCGGATGCGCACGGCGTCGAGCACGGGGCTGACGAACACCTTGCCGTCGCCGATCTTGCCCGTCTTGGCGGTCTTGACGATGGCGCCGACCGCGGCGTCCACGCGGCCGTCGGGCAGGACGAGTTCGAGTTTGATCTTGGGCAGGAAGTCCACGGTGTATTCACTGCCGCGGTAGATTTCGGTGTGGCCTTTCTGGCGGCCGAACCCCTTGACCTCGGTGACGGTCATGCCTTCGATGCCGAGTTCACTGAGGGCGTCCTTCACTTCCTCCAGCTTGAATGGTTTGATGATGGCTTCGATTTTCTTCATGGTTTTGTTCAGTTCAATTTCGTGGCGTCGGGAGCGACAAACCGCCAGCCGGGCCGTCCCCACCGCCTCGCGCAACAAGGCATGTGCAGATTTCCACACGGCGACCCGACCAGCGCATGGCGCTTTAGCAACGCCGATGCCAGCAATGAAACGCCGCGGGTGGCATGATCCGTTTTGGCCTGTAAATCAGGGCTGAATCGCGCGTCAAGAAATCCGCCTGCTGGAAGCCATGGATGAAACGCTGTAGCGAATTGACCAGCAAAGGCGATTTGGGACAGTCCCCGGTGGGTCGGGCACTGACGCGCCGCTTGTCCACGGCCGTGCGTCCGGATAACGTCGGCGCCGTTCCCCTCCATGCGCACGAAGCCCGTCCTCCTCATCGCCGCCGCCGTGCTCGCGGTTGCCGGCACGCTGGCCTCGTGGAATCGCGGCCCTCGCGAACCCGAGTGGAACGGCCGCACCTTCAGCGCGTGGTGGACAGACCTTTATTCGCTCTCCGAACCGTCGCATTCCGCCGCCGCCGTCGCGCGACGCGCGCCCGCGCAACGCGCCATGGGCGAGTTCGGCGTCACGGTGCTTCCGCACATCATTGACCGGATGCGCGCGCCGGACACAGAGGCTCGGTTGCTGGCGGACGAGTGGTTCACGCGCACGGGCTTGCGGCAGCATCCCTTCCCGCCGGGCGCGGCCGAACACGGGCGCGCGATGTTCGCGTTTCAGGCGATCGGCCCCGCGGGCGCCGACGCCATCCCGCACTTGCGCCTGATGCTTGACGACCCGCGTCTTACTCAAGCCGCCGCGATTTCGCTCGGTTGGATCGGGCCGAAGTCCCTCCCTGCGCTCGCCGAGGCCGCGCAGCATCGTGAGGCTTGGGTCCGCTACTGGGGAACGATCGGCCTCGGCTGGCTTGGCGAAGGCGCGCGGCCCGCGGTGCCGAAGTTGCTCGCGGCTTTCACCACCGAGGCCGATCCCCAGGTGCGCAGCGCCATCGCGTGGACACTGCTCCGCGTGCGGTCCGAACTCCCTGCGTCGCTCAACGTGCTCGCCGGCGCACTCCGCGCTCCGGATGCGGACGTGACACCCGTGTTGGCCGACTGGCTCGGTGACTTGGGCCCGCTCGCGAGACCGGTGCTCGCGGACTTGCGCGCGGCGTCGCGAGCAACCACGGGCGATCTCCGGCAGCGAATCGACCGCGCCATCCGACGGATTGAAGCCGCCGACGTCACAACCGCGCCGCGAGGTTTCTCAGCCGTCCGCTGAGCGCGGGATGCGCGGACTTGCAGCCGGATCGCGCAGGCACGCCAACCGCCGGTCGTCATTGCGGCACGACGCGTCGCGACTGTTCGCTCGCGTGCGGGAGACGGGCGATCACCTCCGCAAGCGCTCGTGCTTGCCATCGCCTCGATTGCGCGGGCACATTCGCAGCCGAACTCACATGCAACCCACCATCAAAATCGCCCTCGTCGGCGCCGGCATGTTCGGCGGCGACGTCCACCTCCGCGCCTACGCCGACCTCCAGCGCTTCGGCATCGCCGGCCAGCTCGCCCGCGTCGGCCTGGACAAGTTCTCGCGCGACCTCGCCCCGGTTAAATTCGAACTCGTCGCAGTCGCCACGCGTTCCGAGAAATCCGCCAAACGCGCCGCCG
>VHCN01000129.1 GCA_016871675.1 Verrucomicrobiota bacterium | reverse complement strand
TCTGCGTGAACTTCATGCCCTCGCGCGCGAGGCGGTCCAGGTGCGGTGTCTCATGCAGGTCGCTCCCGAAGCACGCGAGGTCCGTCCAGCCGAGGTCATCGGCGAGGATGAGGACGACGTTGAGCTTCGCGGGCGCGGCGGCGAGTTCGAAGACCGATCCCACGCAAGACACAAGGGTCGCAAGCGCGAGCGCGCCGATTGTGCGACATGCGTGTTTGTCCGTGTCCATCCGCGGTTTCAAGTCAATGTCACCATTCGCCGCCAGCCGAGAACTTCTTCTTCGCCGCATCGCGGAAGGCCGCGCCGGCAGCTCCGAGTTCCGTCAGCACGAGGTCGAACGGCTTGCCGGCGGCCCCGCGCGCGGCGGGGATGACGGTCATGCACTCGTTCGTGTCCATGAAGCGCGCCGCCTCAAGCAATCGCGCCTCGTCCTCCTTGGGAACGGCAAGGAACCCATGCTTGTCCGCGTGGATGAGTTGTCCCGGCTCGACGCGCTGGCCGAAGACTTCGACGGGGCAGTTCCATCGCACGGGCACGACCCACGCATGGCCGACGCACATCCGGCGCGCAAGCGCCTTGAAGCCCGCGTTCGTCATCTCGTCCACGTCGCGCACCGCGCCGTCCGTGATGGTGCCCACGCAGCCAAGCGCGCGGTGCGTGTTCGCGTTCACCTCGCCCCAGAACGAACCGATCACGCGCGGCTTGTCGAGATCCTGGATGACGACGATCTTCGGCCCGTCCACGGACGCCACGTAGCGGCGGTAGTCGGCAATGCAGGTTGGATTCGACTCGCGGTGCGCGGGGTTGCTCGGCTCGACGACGAGCGTGACGGCGTAGCCCACCATCGGCCCCATTTGCGGCATGAAATCCCGCGTCTCTTCGAGGTTGATGGCGTCACGCGTGCGGTCGCGCTTCGTGATCTGCTCCCAGCCGTTGTAAATGGTCGGCGTGTTCCAGCGCTTGAGCTGGAGAAGTTCGGCGTGGGTGAGCGCGGGCGTGGTGTTCATCGCAGTGTCGCAGTTCGGAAATGGTCCGGGCCGTAGTAGAAGTCCCCGCGGCGGGCGGCGTCAATGTCGCCGTGGCACCCGCACGGATTCGGATGACAGGCTGACGCGGCTGCTCCATTCTCCGTCAAAGATTTGCCGATCATGACCAGTCTCCCCCCGCCCCGCCTGCTCGCATTGGTGCTCGGCGTTTCGACGGCTTCGGTGACCATCGCAGCCCCGCCGCTGCCGGGGCCGGCCAGAACTTTTCTCCAGAAGCACTGCTTCGAGTGCCACGACGCGGACACCCAGAAGGGCAAAGTGCGCTTAGACAATCTTCCCGCCAACTTCGCCGCCCAAGCAAATGCGGAAATCTGGGGCAAGGTGTTTTCGCAGCTTGAACGCCGTGAAATGCCACCGAAGAAAAAGCCGCAGCCCGCGGACGCCGAGCGGCAGGCGGTGCTCGACTGGCTGGGCCCGCAACTCCGCGCCGCCGTGGCCGCGCGCCAGCAGGCGGAAGGCCGCGTCGCGCTGCGGCGGCTGAATCGCTTCGAGTATCAGAACACGATGCACGACCTGCTCGGCATCCAGGTGAATCTGATGGAGTTGCTGCCGGAGGATGGCTCGGCGCACGGCTTCGACAAGGTTTCCTCCGCGCTCACGCTCTCGCCGGTGCAGGTGGAGAAGTATCTCGAAGCCGCCGACCTCGCACTCGACACCGCAATCGGAGTCGGCCCGCGGCCGCAGTTTGTTCAGCAGCGTTTCGCGGCGACGAACCTCATCGCGGGCTGGGAGGCAAAGTCGCAGCGGCGCCTCGACGGCGGCGGGCTCGTGATCTTCAACTCCGGCTATTCGCCGACAGAGCTGCGCCGGTTCCGAGCGCCCGCGCCGGGCAGTTACCGCGTGCGCGTTTCGGCTTACGGG
The DNA here is from genome assembly GCA_016871675.1 of Verrucomicrobiota bacterium. Taxonomy (NCBI): domain Bacteria; kingdom Pseudomonadati; phylum Verrucomicrobiota; species Verrucomicrobiota bacterium. The sequence goes on along the minus strand of VHCN01000129.1, from coordinate 1,714 downwards.
TTCCAGTCGTCGAACGCGCCGGTCACGTTCCGGCTCTACGGCGGCAGTTTCAACGTCGGCGGCAAGACCAAGCTGCTCGGCCATTTCCTCGTGCCGGCGGACAAGCCGAAGCTCGTCGAGCTGACCGCGCACCTCGAGACGCGCGGCGACACGCTCAAGCTCATCCCTTACGGCACGATTCCGTGGCAGAACACCGCGGACCAATACACCGGGCCCGGCGTCGCCGTGGAGTGGATCGAAATCGAGGGCCCGCTCGAAGCGAAGGAGTGGCCGCCGGCAACCCGCAAGAACCTGCTCGGCGAAACCGACCCCGACCGCGGCACGTTCGCGGATGCGGAGCGCATCGTGAAGGGGTTCGCGCCGCGGGCGTTTCGCCGGCCGGTGAGCGACGCGGACCTCGCGCCGTATCTCGCGCTCGTGCGCGAGCGGCTCGACAAGCGCGTGCCGTCCGGCGACGCGCTCCGCGTGGGGCTGAAGGCACTGCTCGTCTCGCCGCGTTTCCTGATGCTCGACGAGCAGCCCGGCACGCTCGATGGCCACGCGCTCGCGGCGCGGCTGAGCTACTTCCTTTGGAGCACGATGCCCGACGCCGCGTTGCTCGCCGCCGCGGCGAAGGGCGAGTTGTCCAAGCCCGCCGCGCTGCGCGCACAGGTGGAGCGGATGCTGAATCATCCGAAGGCGCGCGCGTTCACCGAGAATTTCACGGGCCAGTGGCTCGGCTTGCGGAACATCGAGTTCACCACGCCGGATGCGCGGTTGTATCCGGAGTTCGACGAGTTGCTGCAAGTCGCGATGGTGCGCGAAACGCACGCGTTCTTCGACGAGCTGCTCAAGGGCGACTTGAGCGTGATGAACTTCGTCGAGAGCGATTTCGCGATGCTCAACGAGCGGCTCGCGAAGCATTACGGCATCCCCGGCGTAAGCGGGCTCGACATCCGGCGTGTCGCGCTGCGCCCGGAGTGGCATCGAGGCGGGGTGATGACGCATGCGAGCGTGCTGAAGGTCACCGCGAACGGAACGACCACGTCGCCCGTCATCCGCGGCGCGTGGGTGGCGGAGCGTATCCTCGGAAAGCCCGTCCCGCCGCCGCCCGCGAACGTGCCCGCGGTCGAGCCGGACATCCGTGGCGCGAAGAACATACGTGACCAGCTCGCGAAGCACCGCGACGTCGAGAGCTGCGCGGGCTGTCACGCGAAGATGGACCCGCTCGGCTTCGCCCTCGAGAGCTATGACGTCATCGGCGGCTGGCGCCAGCGCTACCGCATTTCGCCCGAGCGCAACCAGCGCGGCGTGGAATATGTGGCGCTCCGCGTGAATGAGCGCGACCTGCGCGTGGCCATCGGCCCGCGCGTGGACCCGGGCGACACGCTTGCCGACGGCCGCAAGTTCCGCGACCTCGCCGAACTCAAGAAACACCTGCTGGCTGACCCCGACGCCCTCGCGCGCGGCTTGGCCGATAAGCTCCTCATCTACGCCACGGGCCACGGTCTGGAATTCACAGATGAGGTAGTGCTGACAGACATCGTCCGAAGGGTCAGGGCGCAGAAGTTTGGTTTGCGGGCGCTGATTCACGAGGTGGTTGCCTCCCCGACCTTCCAGTCCAAATGAACCATTTGGCCGCGCGGGCACTCTACCGAACATGAATTCACGATCATTTACGATGATGGCGGTGGGGCTGTTGCTTGGCATGGCAGTGGTGATGGTTACGCGGCGT
>VHCN01000128.1 GCA_016871675.1 Verrucomicrobiota bacterium | reverse complement strand
ATCCGATCGACGCGTCCGGGGTGCAGTAATTGTGACGCGCGTCGGGTTGGAAAATGAAGAGGGGCTTGGAGCCACTTTGCCCCAAGCCCCCTGAAGGGAATGAGTCAGCAACCTAGAGGGTGTGGCCGGGGATGTTACAGGTCGGACTCGCGCCGACGTTCGCGCCTTCTGTGTATTTGCCACCGGAAGGGCAGGCGGGCATCAGCGATCCCCTGAGATACACTTTCACGTCATCTAACATCCATTTGGCGTCGGCGCCCTTCTTTTGTTCGAGCGCCCACTGGTCCTTTGCGCCGTCGATCTGCTTGAGGTTCGCGATGCAACTATTCTGCTGGGCCGTCGTGCGGGCCTTCACGAAGTTCGGGATCGCGATCGCGGCGAGCAGGCCGATGATGGCCACGACGATCATGATTTCCACGAGCGTGAAGCCCCCTTGGGAATTGCGGATGTTGGTCTTCATGGTGTTTGCCTTTCTCTGCGTGCGGCCGTGAACCGGCGAGAGGCGGGTTTATGATGAGTTTGGTCTTTGTCCACGTTATTGCCTGCTCGCCAACCGTGCGATCAGTTTAGCATGGCGGGTGCCACGGTCAAACCGATTGTTCGATCTCCACGGCTGGGTGGTACGAGGACCGATCCCGGTAACTGCCACTTTTGCATGCCGTTGAAGTGGCGCGAGCTACGAGACACGTGGACCGAACCATCCATGAGCGGATCCTTCCGATTCCGGGGAAATCCACCGTGCATGGCTCACAGAAGTGCGAAGCGACGCGCTTTGGATGGGTGAAGTCCCCACGCGATGAGAATCCCGCTGTGGCCGAAGTCGTGCATCACAGACCGGGCACGACTTACCGCTTCGGAATCAGTTCCTCTGCGATCTGAACTGCGTTCAGTGCAGCGCCCTTGAGAAGTTGGTCGCCCACCACCCAAAAGCACAAGCCGTTGTCGAGCGCGCAGTCCTTCCGGATTCGGCCGACCTGACAATGATACTTCTCGGCGACATGCAACGGCATCGGATACTCGCGCTTTTCCGGATCGTCCACGACATCCAGCCCCGGCGCACTCGCGAGCACCGACCGTGCCGCTTCGACCGAGACAGGTCGCTCGAACTCCGCGCTCACAGCCACGGAATGCGCGCGATAAACGGGCACCCGCACGCAAGTGACACTCGCCCGGAAGGCCGGATGATGCATGATCTTGCGCCCTTCGTTCTCCATTTTCATTTCCTCCCTGGTGTAACCCGATGGCAGGAATGAATCCACGTGAGGCAGCACGTTGAAGGCGATCTGATGCGGATAAACCCCCTTCGTCACGGGTTTGGAACCTACGATCTCGCCGACCTGCCGTTCCAATTCCTCAATGGCCTTGGCGCCGGTGCCCGACACAGCCTGGTAGCTCGAGGCAAAAATCCGGGTCACACCGAACGCCTTGTGCAACGGGTAAAGCGCCACGAGCGTGATCGCCGTCGTGCAATTCGGGTTCGCCAGGATTCCCTTGTGGCCACGAACATCCGCCGCATTGATCTCCGGCACCACGAGCGGCACCTCCGGGTCCATTCGGAACGCGCTCGAGTTGTCCACTACCACGCAGCCCTCCTTCACTGCGATGGGTGCGAATGCCTTCGAGATGCCGCCGCCCGCGCTGAACAGCGCGATTTCAATCCCAGCGAACGAGTCTCTCGTGAGTTCCTTCACCGCAATCTCCTCGCCCCGAAAGCGCAGCTTCCTCCCCACGGAGCGCGCCGATGCGAGCAACGTCAACGTCCCGACGGGAAAGGCGCGCTTTTCCAGGGTCTTGATCATCTCGACGCCGACGGCACCCGTCGCACCAACCACGGCTACATGCGGATTACGGTCCATAAAAGGCGCGGAACTATACCGGCGCCGCCTTGCGTGTCAAACCACCCGGTGCGCGCATCGAAGATGGATTGCGGCTCCCGTGAAACTGCGCTACGAAAGGCGCGTGATCCTCGCCGGGCACCAAGCCTCGCTCACCCGCCGGCACTTCTTCGGCCGCGGCGCCACGGGCGTCGGCGTCGCCGCGCTCGCGTCGCTGCTCCAGCCCGCTTCCGCTGCGGAGCGGCGCGGGCCCGCCGCGCCACCGTCGCGATTCGGAGGGCTGCCCGACCTTCCACACTTCGCACCCAAGGCCAAGCGCGTCATCTATCTCTTTCAAAACGGCGCACCCACCCATGTGGATTTGTTCGACTACAAGCCCAAGCTTCAGGAACTCCACGGCAAGCCCGTGCCCGAGGACTACGTTGCGGGCAAGCGCTTCAGCACGATGACCGGCTCGCCCACCGGCAAGCTCATGCTCGCGCCGGTCGAGCCTTTCAAGCAGCACGGCCGATCCGGGGCGTGGGTCAGCGCGCTGATGCCGCACACGGCGCAGGTCGCCGACGACGTGTGCTTCATCAAGAGCATGCACACCACTCAGGTCAACCATGCCCCCGCCATTTCCTTCCTCCTTTCCGGCGCCGAAAACCCCGGACGCCCCACGGTCGGGGCGTGGCTCAGCTACGGCCTCGGCAGCGCGACCGACAGCCTTCCCTCCTTCGTCGTGATGACCTCCGTGAGCAAGGGCACAACGTGCGGCCAGATCTTCTACGACTTTTACTGGGGCTCGGGCTTTCTGCCGACGCGTTTCGCCGGGGTGAAGTTTCGCGGCAGCGGCGAACCCGTCCTCTACCTCGGCAACCCCGACGGCATGAGCCGCGAAGTCCGCCGCGGCATGCTCGACGACCTCGCGCGCCTCAACGAGATGAAGCTCCGCGAATTCGGCGACCCCGAGATCACCACGCGCATCGCCCAATACGAGATGGCCTTCAAGATGCAGTCGAGCGTCCCGGAACTCACCGACCTCTCCACCGAACCGCGCCACGTCCTCGACCTCTACGGCCCCGACGCCACACAAAGAGGCACGTTTGCGCACAACTGCCTGCTCGCCCGCCGCCTCGTCGAACGCGGCGTTCGCTTCGTGCAACTCATGCACGCCGGCTGGGACCAGCACAACAGCATCACCACCGAACTCTACAACCAGTGCCGCGACACCGACCAGCCCTCCGCCGGCCTCCTGCGCGACCTCAAGCAACGCGGCCTGCTGGACGACACGCTCGTCATCTGGGGCGGCGAATTCGGCCGCACGCCATTTATCCAGGGCGACATCAAGGACCGCAAACGCTGGGGCCGCGACCATCATCCGTATGCCTTCACCCTTTGGGCCGCGGGCGGCGGCATCAAGCCCGGCATCACCCACGGCGAATCCGACGACCTCGCGATGAACGTCGCGAAAGACCCCGTCCACGTTCACGACTTCCAGGCCACGCTCCTGCACCTGCTCGGCATTGACCACGAGCGGCTGACCTACAAATTCCAAGGCCGCAACTTCCGCCTCACGGACGTCCACGGCGAACTGGTGAAGGGCATCCTCGCCTGACCGCGCATCCTCGTCGCCGGGTCCAACTCACCGGTCAGGCACGATTCACCCTGCAATTCGCGCAGAATGTCGCGCGATCCGGCAAAAACGACTTGCCCGATCGTAACGGCACGCGTTTACTATCACTCGTATGCTCCATCTCCAGAACGGCCTTTGGTCGCAGACCTGCAATGGCGTCTCTCGCCGCAGCGCGCTCAAGGCCGGCTTCTGCGGCTTGCTCGGATTGACCACCGCCGACTTGCTTCGCCTCCGCGCGTCCGGAGCCGCCTC
>VHCN01000127.1 GCA_016871675.1 Verrucomicrobiota bacterium | reverse complement strand
CACATCGTCCCGGAAAATGGCCCGCCGTTCGTTACCCCGTGCCGTCACATGGTAACGACCCCCAGCCAAGGCGATGCGCAACGGTCGAGCCACGCGCCCAATCTGAACAGGCCACTGCAAATGTCAATATTCAAGATGTGACCCTGACCCTGCTGATCTGCAGTGGCGCAAGCTCGTGCGCGATCAATTCGTGACGTTCTCGGAGGCGTGACATGCCTGCGGAGCCGCAGAATCCCGCGCAAGTGGACTGCCGCACGCCGCAGGGGCGCATCCTCGCGCGCTTGTATCTCTGGCCGCCGCGTCGCTCGGAGACGTTAGCCGGCGAAGAACATCCGCTCATTCGCTGGCCCGATGTTGAGGCACAGGCGCGCAGCGAAGAGCCGATTCAACTACGCGAGCGTGGCCGCTACGTGTATCGGCTCGAACCCGAGCCGGGTGCGCCTGCGGACCTGGTCTTGATCGAGGAACGCGGCATCACGCGCAACCCCGCCGCTTCGCACGGCGTCGACGGCGGTTTCATCGAGCCGGGAGACCAATGCGGCGTGCTACCGCTGACGGTTGCGCGCGTCGGCGATCCGACGCCGCTTGCTCGCGCCTCGGTGGAAGTCCGCTCGATGAAGATGAACTACCGCGAGCACTACCGCGGGATGCTCAATCACATCGCCGAGCAGTGCGCCGGCCTGCTGCTCGACAGCCGCGCGCCCACTCGCCTCCGGCTCTCGTCGGAGTGGCGCACGAATCGGGCGGCGTTGGAGCAGCAACTCGAGTTTCTACGGCACGCGCTGGAGGCGCCGACGTTTCGTGGCGCAGTGGATGAAGTGCTGCGCAATCCGCATCGCCACTTGGAAGACGAGCGCGAGGAACGTTCGATCAGCCGTCCGTTCAAGGCCGGCAAAGAGTTCGCGCGGCAGATCGCCCGCGCCGGAGATCGTGTCGCGCTGTCGGAGACCCATCCGCTGCGACGCCTTCACCCGATGCTGACGACGTTGCCCGCGCGTGTGACCGTCACTACACGCACCGACTTCCTCGACACGCCGGAGAACCGTTTTGTGAAGATGGTGCTCGTTGAGTTCCGCGATTTTCTCGCCGAGATCGGCGCGCTGCTGGGACACAATCGCACCGAGGCAGCTAAGCCGGAGAACGTGCGTCTGATCCGTGAAGTAACGCGGCTGCGCGGCACGCTCGACAGCCTGCTCGGGCGCGGCTTTCTGCCGGATGTGTCGCGTCCCGAAATGCTGCCGCTCGGCAGTCCCGTGCTTCAACGCAAAGCAGGTTATCGTGAGTTGCTGCACCTGTGGTTGCAGTTCCACGTGGGGGCGCAGCTTGCGTGGGAGGGTGGGCAGGATGTGTGGCAGGGCGGAGCGCGGAACGCCGCGACGCTCTACGAGTATTGGCTGTTCTTTCAGCTCGAAGCGTTGTTCCGCGCGAAGTTCAATTGCGCCGCTCCGCTTCACTCGGTGCTGGTGGAGAATGATGCGGGTCTGCCGCGTCTCAAACTTCAGCGTGGGCTGGAGCTGCGCACTCCAATCGGCGGCGTGTGGTCGCCGACCGCTGGGCGAAATCTCTCGGCAGAGTTTCACTTCAATCGCAAGTTCGGTCGTCGCACTGACCACCGGCAGCGCGGCAGTTGGACACGCGGCGTGCAGCCCGACTACACGATCAGCATCTGGCCGACTGAGTTCACGAAGGGACAGGCTGAGGAAACCGAGGCGATGGTGCATATCCACTTCGATGCGAAATACCGGGTGGACTTCGCCAAGGACGTTTTCGGCGAGGACGCCAGCGATGAGGTGATTCAAGACCGTGCCGAATCATCGCGAGAGAAGCCGACGTCGGCGAAGTATGCCGACTTGCTCAAGATGCACGCCTACCGCGATGCGATTCGCCGCACCGGTGGCGCCTACGTGTTGTATCCCGGCAATGCCGGCGATGGGCGACGGTTCGAGGAGTTCACCGGCTTTCACGAGGTTCTGCCCGGCCTCGGCGCATTCGCCATCCGCCCGCGCCTTGATGGCACCGCCGAGGGAATGGACGACCTGCGCCGATTCCTCGACGACGTAATCCAGCATCTGGCTAATCGCACTACTGCGCGCGAGCGCGCGAGTTTCCACGTCGCCGAGTCCTACACGCTGCGGGAAGACCCGGTGCCCTACGGCACGCTCATCCTCAGCGAGCGAGACGCGCTCGGCGGTGACTACCGCGCGCTGCCGCCCGCCGAGCATCATGTCGTCGTCGCGTGGTATAACTCGCCTGACCAACTCGCATGGACGCTGCGTGAGGGCATCACCAATGTGCGGCTTGGGGATCAGCCCGGCGCGTTGCATATCCCGCCCGAGATGGCCTCGGCGCGCCACGTCCTGCTGCGCACGCACGGCGGAAATGTAGCACCTGGGCTCTTTCGTCTGCGCGCACCCGGCTACCGGGTTTTCACAGCGGAGGAATTGCGCGGCAGTGGCTACCCCGGACGCGCGAGCGGTGAAATCTATGCCGTTTTCGAGGTCAGTGAAGATCCCGAGTATGCCTGTCACGAGTGGAATGGAGCGATCCTCATGGACGTGCTTGAAGAGTTCGAGGCGCGCATGAAGCACAGGCCGGCAGTCCCACTTGGACGCACTTCGCCCTATCCGCGCGTCTTGAGCCTCCGCGAGCTTTTGAAGGCTATTCGCTAAGATTGTCGTCAGGCTCTTTCGATGCGCGGCTTTGGGGTTGGGAGCAGCCGGCGAACAATGATTTCCTGCTGGTCAGCCAGTTCAGCGTCACGGGCTTAAACGAGTCCCACACATTGACGCTACCTTGGCCCCCGCGCGCCGGTCCTCCATTAACCGCTCGAACTGCTGACGCCCGGCGGCGCTGTCATTGGGCAGCCGCACTGACCCCTGCTCCCGTGAGGTTGAACCTACTGCCTGTAACCCGACGGCGGTTCGTGCTGAAACAAGCCCGATGACAACGCGCGCATCGGAACTGTCATCAGCGGGGGCGGTTGCAGAACGTCGTCCATCCATGAACCGGCGGGCGCGCCGTCACGACTGCTTCCCCGCGCGCCTGCCGGGAGCACTATCGCCAGGCTCGAACCTGATCGCCGTTCCTGAACAAGATTCCGCCGCTCGCGTGCAAGACAAACTTTGCGCGGCACGAAACAATTTACGCATGCCCAATATGAAAGCAGAACCCGCCGCCCATTGGCGTTTCCCCATGAAGCCAGAGCTCATCTTCGCCTTGACCGCGTGCTTTCTCGGGCCGCTCGGGCTCGCGCCGGTGTTCGCGGACTTCCCCGAGCCTTACAATTCGGAAAAATCCGCCACGCTTCCGCTTCAGCCGGCCGAAGCCGCCGCACAGTGGAAACTGCCTCCGGGTTTTGTGGCGACCGTCTTTGCCTCCGAGCCGGACGTGCGTCAGCCGATTGCCATCATCAAACAGGGGTCAGTCCCGGCCATTGGCGACAATCATCAAGAATTATCCCATAGCCGGGACTGACCCCTTTACTTTTGGGACTCAAGGACGAAGGCCGGGTGCTGATGCGGTTCAACGAACTTCGCGAGACGCTGCGATTGGTGGCGCGCGCACCTTCAGCCCTGCAGGGCGACAGAAAATAGCGCAGCGTTTCAACGCTGGGATTCGGTGGCGAGCGGGAAACGAGTCCCGTGAGGGACGAAAGATCACGTTCACATGTCGCACCATTTCTTTCGCCCCTCCGGGGCTTGGGCGGTTTTGTTGACCGTTGTCCCAGCGATGAATCGCTGGGCTATTGTCGGTCGTCCCGGACGGGACTTTGCCCCTCGGGGCGGACATTGCAGGGTGCTGCTCCCGCCGGAGCGCACCTGCCTGACGGCAGGCAGGTCAACGCCTATGCGCAGGCAGTGATCCGGACGTGGCAGGCGGACAAGCATCAGCGCGGCTGCCTCATGGA
>VHCN01000126.1 GCA_016871675.1 Verrucomicrobiota bacterium | reverse complement strand
GTTCAATTCCACCGCATGGCCGGGGTTGGCCTCGAAATATTGGCCGTGCAGATTCTTGCCGCGCTGGCCGGGCTTGGCGGGCATGGGCGCGAGACCGCGCAGGCCGCCCACGGAACCCCACCACTGCACCGCTGCCCAGTCCGCGTGTCCGGGCAGCACGTCGCTGACGTAAATGAGCGCCGAGTTGTCCGCGAGCAGACGACGTTGGAGCGTCGGCACGTTCACGCTTTGCGCCACGGAATTTTCTTTCACCGCCAGCGCCGCCGCGTGCCCCGCCGCCTGCCCGAGCGACATCCAAATCGGCTCCAGCCGCAACGCGCAGAAGCCGACATGCGACGAACTCGCCGCCACCGGCACGAACAGGTTGTCCACCGACTTCGACAGCAGCGTGCCGTAGGGAATCTGGTAGGGCGGCACAGGATTGTAGAACTCACCGGTGTGCTTGCCGTCGAATCGCGTGCCTTCGCGTCCCGTGCCGTGGCAGTTGTTGCCATAGTCGCCCATCGCGATGGCATCACGATGCAACACGGCGCGGGCGTCGCCGGGCGCGTGCTCGCTGTCGCGCTGCGTGTAGATGCGCGCCCCCACCATCCGCCGCGCCTCGCGCACATAGAGCTGCGTCGGCAGGCCGCTCGTCTCGGTGAACTCGTCTTTGCACCAGCCCCATTCGCGCGCCTCGTCGCGGAATTTCGCGGGAACTGCCGCGTCATTTTGCAGGAAGTAAAGCAGTCCGACGTTGTCGCGCAGGTGGTCGGCGAAAATCTTTGTGCGCATGGCGGTGTTACCGTCAGGCCAGTCGAGATTCTTGCCGGGCAGCGACAGACGCACCAGGCCGCGCGACACGTCGTTGATGTCGTATTTGCCATTGGGCAGCACCGGCGTGTGCGCCTTCATCATGCCGCCCGGCTCAAACCCCCAGGCAAAGACCTTCTTGATTTTGCCCGACTCCAGATGCGCCAGCACCGGCAGGAAGTCCTCGCGGCGGTAGCCCGGCGGCGCAACTGGCGTGACGCGGTTCGCCGCCTCGCGTGTGGCGATGAAACGGAAGTTGTAGGCCTGAAGCTGGCCGTCCGCTGTTTCCGGCGCGAGTGATTCGCCGTATTCATCGCGGCCTTCGCGGCCCGCGCGCCACGGCACGCCGGCCCTCGCCATCAGGTCGCCTTCGTAGCTTCCATCAATGAACACCCGCGCCGCCAGCGCGACCGCCTTGCCATCCGCGCGCGTGAACGCTGCGGATTCGATGCGGCTCATGTCGCCGTTATTCCGCAGCTTCACCGAGGTGAGGGCGAGTTGCTTGCGGACACTGATGGATTTGTGTTCCGCCAGCAATTGCTCGAAGGCGAGCAGGTTGACCTTCGGCTCGCCAAAGGTGCCGTGGAACGAGTCCTTCACCTGCGGCGAATCCTTGCCGTAGTTCTTGGCGTAATGCGCCTCAACGCGCTGCGCGAAGTCAAGGAACGCGCCGCTCAAACTCTCGAAGGAATGAAAATCCGTGTGCGACAGCCCGCTTGCCGTCAGTCCACCAATGCGCGCCGTCGGCTCGACGAGTTGCACGGTGCAGCCCGACTTCGCTGCCGCCACCGCCGCCGCGATGCCGCCGGGTGTTGCGCCATAGACGAGCACGTCGCTCTGCTGGGCGGGCGCGTGCAACCAGCCAGCGGCGGCAAGAGCCGTGCAAAGCAAGCGGATTGGAAATTTCATCGGTTAGTCCTTTCGGTTCACCAGACCCGCAAAGGCCTTGCGCTCTGACCAGAGCAGAAATAGTGCGGCCACCGTGATGAAGGCGTGTGCGCCGCCCCAGCCGCCCTTCACCACGAACGCGTGGAAGCACAGGATGTTGATGACAATGGGGCCTAGAAAGAGCAGGCCGACGTTGCGCGTCTTGGGCAAGATGACGAGCGCGCCACCGATAATTTCGCAGACCTTGACGAAGGCCATGTAGCCGGTCGGACCAAATGCGGCCATGAACTTGCCCGGCAGTGAATCCTCCGGCGGCCCCGGAGGAAGCGTGCCAAAGAAGAAGAAGAGGCCACCGGCGAGGAAGACGAGACCGAACAGTGTGGCGACGATGTGGGTGGCGACTTTCATGTTTCGTGGACTGCCTTCAGCTGGAGCTTGCTCATTCCTCTGAAGCGAGGCGATTGGCGCGATAGGCACCAAGACTGGGATTCGGACAATAGACGTGCGCGATGAAGGCGTTGCGCTCGTGCCACATGACCTCCATGTCCCACACGCAGAAGGAGAATCGCCCTGCGTCCTCCACCCAGCCCGTCGCCGTGAGCACACTGACAGCGGTGAACAGCTCGTTGTCATTGCCCCACCAGCAAAGCACCAGATACCGCAGCGTGGCTCCGTCGTGGAAAATGGCGAACGCGGGTGTGGTCGCCCACGCAACGGCCCGCGCCCGCTTCATGCCCGCGAGGCGCTCGCGATACGCCGACTCGTCCACCCGCGAACCGGCGGCGGAGATGGAATAGAGTTTCACCCCTTCGGCATCACACCAATCCGCCCGCGATTCGATGCGGCGGGGCACAAAGACTGAAGAGGGCTTGCCCATAAAGTCAGCCTGCCAAGTGCCGCTTCACCACGCCCATGCTGGCGGCGAACTTGTTCAACACGAACTCGCGCGCCTTCGCAGCCTTAGCTTTCGCCGCCGCCGGGTCCTTGGCCATCGCGAGGACGGCCGGGACGAGCTTCTTCACCTCGTCTTCCTTGTCGAAGTCGAACAGCCAGTCGCCGAGGCCGATGTCGCGCCACATGAAACCCTTCGTCGTCTGCTCGGCCCAGCGGCACACGATGGCCGGGACGCCGTTGCCCACGCACATGATGGGCGAGTGCATTTCGTTGCCGAACAGCCCCGCGCTGCGCGTGTAGACTGAGATGGCCTCGCCGGTGAGCCAGTAGTTTGGCCGCCAGACCGCGCGCGGCTTCACGTCGGCAGGCAGCGGGTCGTAGAGCAGTTCCTTGCCCACGGCCATCTGCGTCTGGTCCTCGGGACAGATGAGCACCTTGAGCTTCGTCTGCCGCAACACCTCGATGATGGCCTGCCGATGCGGCGCGTGGTCGTGCTCCTTCAACGCCTCGTTGCGCGCGTGCTTCACCGGGTCCAAAGCCGCCTTCTTGTCGGGAATCGTCCAGTAAGGCGTGAAGCGCAGGCGGGGGATGCAGCAGAGGAACTGTCCGTCTTCCAACCCGTTGGCCTTGAGAAAGGCCGTCGCCTTCGCTTCGTCGCGCAAGTCTGTGGCGAACGCGCCGTCCGGCCCATACTCCATCAAGGGACTCGTGCAACCGCGCTGCTTCGCCAACTCCAGTGACTTCGAGTCGCGGAAGTAGACGAACTTCGCGCCGCTCAACACCGCGACCGTGGCCGCGATGGCTTGCTCCGACGCGGGTGTTGTGGCCGAGGAACCTTGCAGCGGTAGCGTGATGCCATAGACGCCGTAGGGCTTGCCGGTTTCCTTCGCCCAACGCGCCACATCATTCTGCGCCACGAGCGACGGCCCAGAGCCGTGCAGCAGGAAATCACACTCGGCAAACGCGGCCTTGAGCGCCTCCGCGCCCTTCACGATTTGCAGCTTCGGAAACCGCGCCGTCAGCATTTCCTCGACGCCGTTATCCACCTTGCTCGGCCACAGCCGCACTTCCACGCCCGGCAAATGCCGCTCAATGAGCGCCAGCACACCCGGCGTGTGCGCGATGTCGCCGATGTTGACCGTCTGCCACGAGGAGCGGAGCAAGATGCGCGGCGCACGCTTGCCCGCCGCCTGGGCAGACGCCGCGAGCGTGGCGGTGCCGCAAATGGCGAGGAAGTGACGGCGATTCATGGCTTCAGAAATACCCCGCCTTCTTCCGGTCCTCCATCGCGGCTTCGCTGGCTTTGTCGTCGGCGCGGGAGCCGCGCTCGGTGACGCGGGCGGCGGCAACCTCGGTGATGATGTCGTCCACACTGTCGGCGCGGCTCTCAATCATGCCGGTGCTGATCATGTCCGCGATGGTGCGGACGC
>VHCN01000125.1 GCA_016871675.1 Verrucomicrobiota bacterium | reverse complement strand
CATGACCTTGTTCGAGGTCTGGTCGCCGAGCGCCTGGAGCGACTGCACGATCGCGAGGCCGGCGTCGATCATCGTGGCGAGTTGCCGGGTGAAGATGACGAGGTCGGCCAGCGGCACGCTGCCGCCGGCGATCTTGCCGCGCTTGCTGACCTTCTCCTGGATGCTGACCACGAGCAGATTGCGCCCGAGCAGCGCCTGCACCGCAGCCTGCTCGGAGGCGGCGTCGATCAAACTCTGCACTTCGCGACCGCTTCCCGCATCACGCGCCACGTAGGTGAAGGTTGGCATGCGTTGGGCCTTTTGTAGCGGTATGCACGGGAGATTCAAGGTGAAACCGCCGCGCCCCGCGCCCAACTTCGGGGCTTCCGCACGCGTGTTACTTTTCCCTTCCGCGCCCCGCCTCCATGCTTCATCTTCCGCCCATGGGAATGCGGCGAGAGGCGCGGGAGCGCGCGATTCAATTTCTGTTCCAGTGCGATGTGAACGTCCCGGAAAACCTGGACGCCGCGCTCGAGAGTTTCTGGACGGCGCAGCGTTCCGCGGCACTCGAGGCTGACAAGGGGCCCGCGACCTGGGGCGAACCCATCACGCTCCCGCCGCCCAACGTCGAGGAGGCGGCCACCCGCGCGTTCGCCGAACCGCTCATCCGCGGCACGCTTGAGCATCGCGCGCGGGTCGATGAGGAGATCCGCAAGTACGCCAAGAACTGGTCGCTCGAGCGCATGGCGATCGTGGACCGGAACATCCTCCGCCTTGCGATTTACGAGATGCTGTTCCGCGAGGACATTCCGCCCATCGTCAGCATCAACGAAGCCGTGGACATCGCGAAGCGCTTCTCCACGGATGAGAGCGGCCGGTTTGTGAACGGCATCCTCGACCGCGTGAAGGACGAATTGTTGCGTCCGGCGAGGGTGGTGTTGTGAACCGCATCCGACCCACCCGCCGGGAGCCGCGTTGCACCCACATCGCGGAGTGAAGCCGCGAATGCCGAGCGATGTTCGCCGACCTTCACCTCCACACTCATTTTTCCGACGGCACCTACTCGCCGGAGGAACTGGCCGCCCACGCGCGCCGCTGCGAACTCGCGGCCGTCGCGCTGACCGACCATGACACGGTCGAGGGCTGCCCACGGATGGACGCGGCTTGCGCGAGCCTCGGCATCGAGTTCATCGCCGCGACCGAACTGACGGCGGAACTCGGGCACTTCGAACTGCACATCCTCGGCTACGGGCTCGACATCGAGAACGCGCGCCTTCGCAACGAACTCGCGAGATACCAGGTCATCCGCCAGAACCGCATCCGGGAAATGTGCGCCCGCCTCAACCGCGCCGGAATCCCGCTGGCCGCCGAGACGGTCTTCGGCCTGGCCAACTGCAAGGCCCCGGGCCGGCCACACATCGCGCGCGCCCTCGTGCAGGCGGGCTACTGCGCGAACCTCGACGAGGCCTTCCAGCGTTACCTCAAGATGCACCGCATCGCATGGGTTCCAAAGGCCAAGGTCCACGCCCGCGACGCCATCGCGTTGATCCAGCACGCGGGCGGGGTCGCCGTGATGGCGCATCCCGGGCTCAACCGCAGCGACGACTTCATTCCCGAACTCGTTGCCTCGGGGCTCGACGGGATCGAGTGTTTTCACAGCCGGCATTCCACGGCGACGAGCGAGAAATACCTCACGATCGCGGACCGCCACGGCTTGCTCGTGACGGGCGGCTCGGATTGCCACGGGATGAACAAGGGCAGGCCCCTCATCGGCACGTTGAAAATCCCCTACGAGCACGTCCGCCGGCTCAACGAACGGCTCGCTTCCTCACGGCGTGCCCGCGGCACCGCACCTGCCCTGCCCGCGGCGGCGGCCCTCTCCTGAAGTCGCGCATGGGCCTGTTCGGCAAATTCAAGGCGGGCCTTCAGAAGACCCACGCCAAGCTCGTCCACGAGATCAAGCGCATTGTCACGGGTTCGCCGAAGCTCACGCCCGAATCGCTCGAGCAGCTAGAACACGTGCTGCTCGGCGCCGACTTCGGCATGGCCATGACCCAGCAGATCGCCGACGCGGTCCGCAAGGCCTACGAGTCACAAGGCGGCTCGCAGGCGGATGTCTTCGAAATCGCCGCGCGCGAAGTCGAGCAATGTCTGGCCACCGGAAACGCGGCGCTCCGCAAGCAACCGCACGGCACCACGGTCGTTTCCATCGTCGGCGTCAACGGAACCGGGAAGACCACGACTTCCGCGAAGCTCGCCCACCTGATGCAGACGCGCGGCCAGACCGCGTTGCTCGCCGCGTGCGACACGTTTCGCGCCGCCGCCATCGAGCAAATCAAGCTGTGGGGCCAGAGGCTCAAGGTCGAGGTCGTTGCGGGTGCCTACAACGCGGACCCCGCCGCCGTCGCGCACGATGCCGTGGCCGCTGCGGCCGCGCGCAAGACCGACTACGTGTTCGTGGACACCGCCGGCCGGCTTCACACCAAGAGCAACCTCATGAAGGAACTTCAAAAGGTCCATCGCGTGATGGACAAGCAACTCCCCGGCGCCCCGCACGAGGTCCTGCTCGTGCTCGATGCGACCACGGGCATGAACGCCCTGCAACAGGCGCGCGAGTTTCACAAGGCCGTGGCGCTCACCGGCCTCGTGATCACCAAGCTGGACGGCACGAGCAAGGGCGGGATGGTCGTTGCCATCCAGAAGGAACTCGGTCTGCCCATCAAGTTCGTCGGCCTTGGCGAACAGGCGGACGACATGCAGGCGTTCGACGCGAAGCAATTTGCGCGAGCGCTCTTCTCGGAGAAGGATTGAGCCGTGAGAAGTGCATTACGTCTTGTGGCCGCGGTTTTGCTCGCGGGCTGCTCCCCCACGGCGGGCGTGAACTGGTCCAGCGACGGCCGCCCGGGCGGATTCTTCGGCACGACGATCCAGGAGTCCTTCGGCCGCTGACACGCCCGGCGCGCCCCGCTCGCGGCGTGTTCGCCATTGACGACTCCCGGTCCGCAGGAAACCCTCTGCGCGCTTGATGCACGGATTCCGCGCCACGCCATTGCTCGCCTCGCTTGCACTCCACGCGGCGGCGGGTTTGGCGTTGTTCGCCACCTGCAACGGGTCGCGCAACCGATCCCCCGCGCGACCACCGGACGCGGTGCTAACGCTGGTTCAAGTTGACCTTCGGACCGCCGACTCCCCCGCGGTGATTTCAGCGGCGGCTGCGCGGTTGCCTCAAACGACTCCATCGAACGAGCCCGCGATCAGGCCTTCCGAAGCTTCTTCGATCGAGCGCGGTTCAGTTCAACCGCTGCGAACCGAATCGCCAACCCCCCACCCCCACGACGGCGCGCTCACGACATCTCGCGCGGAGCCTCGCGACCTTGATGTTCGCATCCACCCGGCTCCTTCCTTCGCGCCAGCCCCGGGCAGTGCGGTGGTCGAAGCCGCGCCGGCGGGCGAGGTGCGCCTCGCGCCAGGCGCGGTTACATCCGTTCGCGACGAGATACGCGCGGAACGGCTGGATCGCGCACCGGGGCAAGTGCACGCACCTCCGCCCGAATATCCGCGAACGGCACGACGACGCGGCCTTGAAGGGCTCGTGCTTGTGGGTGTGCTTGTGGACGAATCCGGCCGGCCGGCCCAAGTCGCGCTCAAGCGCAGCTCAGGCCACGGCGAACTGGACGCCTCGGCGCTCCGGGCCGTCGGCCGCTGGCGTTTTGCTCCGGCCCGCCAGGGCGAAACCGCTGTCGCCTCGGCGGTCGAAATTCCGGTGCGATTCCAGCTCAACCCTTGAATCCGCTTCGAAAGCTCTGCCGCGGCCTCGGCTTCGACGTCGTGCCCTTTCGCAAGGGTGAACTGCCGCCGGACTTCGACGCGGAATCGCAGCGCATCATCCGCGAGGTTCGATCGTTCACGATGACGAGCCCGGAGCGGCTCCTAGCGTTCATCGAATCCGTTCGCTACGCCGAGCGCGCGAAGCTGCCCGGCCGCACCATCCTTATGATTGGCACGCAACCGCTCGCGCCCGGGCGTCCGGCGAACGCCGCGCGTTTGAGCCGCTGATTTGGCGGACTCCCCGGAAAACTTCTCGTTGCTTTCGCCCCGCGCGCCAGTGTAAGAGCCAAGCTCGTTGCATGGGCAAGGCTCTCATCATCGCTGAAAAACCCT
>VHCN01000124.1 GCA_016871675.1 Verrucomicrobiota bacterium | reverse complement strand
TCATCACTTGCACGCCTTTGGCCCACGCGCGTTTGGTGAGTTCGCCCTGCACTTCGAGTTCGCCGAATTGCTTGGTGGCCGTCCGCAAGGACTCGTTGGCGTCGGCAATCGAGCCGGGACGCAGGCCGTCGCGAAGATGCCGATTCAATGGCAGGTGCGGCTCGCACTTCAATTCAACTGGGTTGAAACTTTTCAAATTCAACTCGCGGTAAAATTTTCCGTGAACTCGGCCAGTCAAGACTTGCGCGACCTGATTCGCGCGAACGCCTCCAGCGCCACCTCGCGCGCGATGGCGTGGCTGACGACGGGTTCAGGATAATCGCGGCCGAGTTCAATGCCAGCCCTGCGGAGAATTTCCTCCGGCGCTTTGTCGGGTTGATGAATCCATTTTGGCGGCAGCTTCGCCAGCTCCGGACACCAGTGACGGACGTAATCGCCGTTCGGATCAAATTTCTCGCCCTGGCTGACCGGATTGAAAATACGGAAGAACGGCGCGGCGTCCGCCCCGCAACCTGCCGTCCACTGCCAGCCCAGCGTGTTCTGGGCGAGGTCGGCGTCCACAAGCGTATCCCAAAACCATCTCGCGCCCTCCTGCCAGTCAATCAGCAAGTCCTTCACGAGGAAGCTGGCCACAATCATCCGCACGCGATTGTGCATCCAGCCGGTCGTCCACAACTCGCGCATCCCGGCGTCCACGATGGGAAAGCCCGTGCGGCCACGCTGCCACGCCTTGAGCCAGGCCGTGTCTTTGCGCCACGGGAACTTCTTGAAATCGGCGCGCAAGGGTTCGATCGGCGTGTGCGGAAAATGGTAGAGCAGATGGTGGGCGAATTCGCGCCAGCCAAGCTCGGCCAGAAACTGCGAGCCACGCCATTGCGCGACGGCCAGCCCGCGCTTCGCCGCCATCGCCCTCAATCCCTGCCACACCTGGCACGGACTGATTTCGCCGAAGTGCAGATGCGGCGAGAGGCGCGACGTGCCGCCGACATCCGGCCGGTTGCGTTGCTCGGAATAATTTTCGAAATCACGTGTGAGAAATTGTCTCATTGCAGCCGCTGCTCCAGCTTCGCCCGGTTGCCAGGCGGCGCGAAATCCTTCCGCCCATTGGATGCGCGGTTCGAGTTCCAGTTCGGCGAGCGCAAGTGATTTCGGCCAGCGCGCGGGCGAGGCGAGGCGTTTTGGCGCGGGCTTCGGCTCGACGGGATCAGGCTTCGTCAGGCAATGCCGCCAGAATGGCGAGAAGACTTGAAACGGTTTGCCGCTCTGGTTCTGGATCGTCCACGGCTCGTGTAACAGCGCCGCGTTGAAGCTCTCAACCGTTACACCGTCGTGACGCAACGCCTCCTTCACTTTCGCGTCGCGGGCCATGACAGCAGGTTCGTAGCGGCGATTCCAAAACACGGCTGACGCGCCGGTTTCCTTCACCAGCGCCCGCAGGGTTTCGAGCGTCGGCCCGCGCCGGATCACCAGCCGCGAACCGGCTTTGCGCAGACTGGCCTCCAACGCCGCCAGCGATTGATGCAGCCAACACCTCGACGCGCCGCCCGGTTGCCACGGAGCTTCCTCCTCCGGCGACCAGATGAACACCGGCACGACCGGCCCGCCGCGCTCAATCGCCGCGCGCAAAGCAGGGTTGTCCGCCAGGCGCAAATCTATCCGCAACCAGACCAGGGTTGTTCCACTCATTGATTCAGTCTCCAGAGTTCAAAATTCAGCACTGCGGCAAAGCTCACCCACGCCAGGTAGGGCACGAGCAGCCATGCGGCAACGCGGCTCACGGGCCGAAACGCGAACAGCGTCGCAACGATGGCCAGCCAGAGAAGCACGATTTCTGCGAACGCCACCCCCGGCCAATGCAGACCAAAGAACAGTGGCGTCCACGCGGCGTTGAGCGCGAGCTGCACGAGGAACATCGTGAGCGCACGTCGCTGCGCCGCGAATCCGCCGCGACGCCACACGAGCCACGCCGCCACCGCCATCATCGCGTAAAGCGCCGTCCACACTGGACCAAAAATCCAGCCGGGCGGATTCCATGAAGGCTTTCTCAACGATGCATACCATTCGCCGGGCATCGCAAAAATGCCGAGCGCAGGCGCAACAAAACAGATCGCCATCCAGCAGAACAGGCCTGCCGCCTGTGCGCGCCAATTCACGGCTGCGCCGCTGCCTTCTGCCAGCGATACGCCACGAGCGCGTTGAGTTCGCGAACGATGATCCCGTCATCGGCCACGGCGAGGTGTGCCCACGTTTCTTCCTTCGTGAGTTTGCGCTGGTCGAGCAGGTCGAACTTCTCCCCGTTCGCGCGTAGAAGGAACAGTTGCCCGCGCTGGTCGAGCGCGAGGATGCGGTCGCGCTGCGCCACGAGGCTCCAGTATTTGCCGAATGACTGACTGCTGGTCCACAACTCGCGTCCCGTCGCGATCTCGATCGCCATCGCGCGCTGGCTCTTGAGATGGGTGTAGGCCACGCCGTCCACCACCACGGGTGTGCTCATGTAGCCTTGCGATTTGTGACGCCATGCTTCGCTCACGCTGAACTTGCCGTCGGCCTGCGAGACTTTGAATCCGATCGTTTTTCCGCCGTAGGTGCTGGTGAACAGGATGTCGCCGTGCGCCACGGGCGTCAGGATGTTCATGCCGCGAAACGCCTCGACGGATTGCTCCCACAGGACTTTCCCGTCCGCGGGATCAACGCCCGCAAGCTTCTCGCGCGTCTGCACGACGAGCTGGCGCTTTCCCGCGAGCGTCGCGAAAATCGGTGACGAGAACACGCTGCCCCACATGCCGCCGGCGTCCTTCAGGGTGCGCCAGATCATTTCGCCGGTGCGTTTGTTCAATTTCACGAAGCTCGCGCCGGCTTGCACATAGACTGCGTCGCTCCCGACAAGCGGCGAACAGACAAAGCCGAAGTCGGGCACGGGTGCCTCGAGCTGCTTCACAAAGTCGAAGCGCCAGCGTTCCTTCCCGGTCGCGATGTCGAGGCAGACGAGCAAGTCGCGCATCCCCGCCACGAACAGGCTCTCGCCGTCGCTCGCGGGCGTGGCGCGAATCCAATCGCCGTTGGACTTCGCGAAGAACGGCACGCTCAACGAGCCGTCCCACTGCGTGCGCCAAAGCTCCTTGCCCGAATGCCGGTCGAACGCGGTGACGACCTCGAATTTCCTGTCTTTCGTCTCGGTGGTAAAAACGCGGTCGCCAACGATGATCGGGCCGGAATAACTCGGGCCAAGTTCGACGCGCCAGAGTTGTTTGAGGTGATTCGCGTCGAGTTTGTCGGGCCACGCCGGGCCCGCAAACTGCCCGTCGCGCTGCGGCCCGCGCCACTGCGGCCACGGAGATTGCGCCGCCGCCTCAGCGAGGCAAACGAAAGTGAGAGTGACAGCAAGGAGCATGGTTTTCATCGCAGCGATACTAGCACGAGACCCGAGGGTGGCATCGGCGCCGGCAGTCGGCTAACCGCAGTTCCGCGAAGCGCCGGTACATGGGACGGTGATGATTCGATTTACACTTATCTCTCACGCCTTCGCGTAAAGCTCCGCACCCTTTTCCGTGAACTCGCGGGACTTTTCTTCCATGCCCTTCTTCAGCGCTTCATCCTCGCTCATGCCTTGTTCGGCGGCGTATTTGCGGACGTCTTCGGTGATCTTCATCGAGCAGAAGTGCGGGCCGCACATTGAACAGAAATGAGCCGTCTTCGCTCCGTCTTGCGGAAGCGTCTCGTCGTGAAATTCTCTGGCCGTCACCGGGTCAAGGGACAGATTGAACTGGTCTTCCCAACGGAACTCGAATCGGGCTTTGGAAAGGGCGTTGTCGCGATACTGCGCGCCCGGATGTCCTTTCGCCAAATCCGCCGCGTGGGCCGCGATTTTGTAGGCAATCACGCCGTCCTTCACATCTTTTTTGTTGGGCAATCCCAAATGCTCTTTCGGGGTCACGTAACACAACATCGCGCAGCCATACCAACCAATCATCGCCGCGCCAATGCCGCTGGTGATGTGGTCGTAGCCGGGCGCGATGTCGGTGGTGAGCGGCCCGAGCGTGTAGAACGGCGCTTCGCCGCACCATTCGAGTTGCTTGGCCATGTTTTCCTCGATCATGTGCATGGGCACGTGGCCCGGGCCTTCGTTCATCACTTGCACGCCTTTGGCCCACGCGCGTTTGGTGAGGTCGCCCTGCACTTC
>VHCN01000123.1 GCA_016871675.1 Verrucomicrobiota bacterium | reverse complement strand
GCGGCGAATTCTTGCACTGGGCGCAGAAGACCCTGCTGGCGCCCGCGTGGCTCGCGCTTGCGCTGGTCGCGACGCAGGACCGCACGCATCCGTTCGGCGTCGGCTTGCACCCGGCATTTTATCCGATGGGCATTTATCGCTTGCTTGAGCGTGAAGTGCCCCAGCAGCGCATTTTCAACGACATGCGTTTTGGAGGGTCCATGCTTTGGTGGCTGTGGCCGAAGTTTCCACCGTTCATCGACGGTCGCGGGGACACATACACCCCGGAATTCTGGCAGCAGCAGTATCTCCCGGTGATTCAAGCCAAGCCGGATTGGCGCGCCCGGTTGGAGGCGTATGATATCGATGCCGTGCTCCTTCCGGTGCTGGCGCCCGGGCGAGTTCCTCGATTGGCGACTGCTTTGAAGGCAGACCCAGGCTGGGCGCTGGTGGCTTTCGATGAGAACGCGATCCTGTTTCTCAGGCGCACGGCGGCGAACGAGGCCGTCATCGCACGGACGGAGTTCCGGCACATCTGGCCGGGTGACTGGACGCTTGCTGGGATCACACCCGAGACCGCGGTCTCTTCCATTGCCGAGGCCAACCGAACTCTCCAGCTAGACCCGAAGAATCTGCTTGCAAGAACGGTGGTCGCGCGCGCTGCGCTTGTCACCGGCGACTATCCCGCTGCAGTGGAAATGCTCAGGGCTCTCGTTGAATTGCCAGGCAGCGGACCAAATTACTGGCGCGACCTCGGCTACGCGTTCATGAAGCTCGGGAGATTTGACGATGCTGAACAAGTCTTCGCGCACATGATACGCAAGGATCTTGCACGGGGTTACGCCTGGTTCATGAAGTTCCACATCGCGCTGCAGCGCAATGCCCGGACCGAAGCCGACCGGTGCCTGACGGAAGCACTAAACGCTGAACCACTCAATCCCGACTATCTCGCTGCTCGCATGAAGTTCGACGCTGCATTCAAGAAGTAGAGCGGTGTCCCGCACTTCACGTGGCCCGAGCTCCGGCGGGAGATCACTTTTGTCGGACCGGTTGCGTCCTACGACATTCGCTGGGCGAGCAATACTTTTGGCTCACGCTGTGGATCGACGATTCTTCAGGCGAAGCGATGCAACGGCACCGCCCTGAACAAGCCGCTGTTATCCGGTCTCGCGTGACCTCGCGGCTTGCTGCACGGTTGGGCTATCGGAACCGTCCAAGTCCGGACAGCGCAGACTGGGGCACGCCGTTTGTCGGTCCGCTTCGTCCTAAGTGTTTCGAAGCGGTCGACGCGATTCGCGACTTCCCTTCTCGGGCAACGCCAGCCGCTTGGCGCCGCCGGCGAATTCGCTTCCCAAAAGAACCCGGCTGGATACGATGCGCCTCCGAACAGCAACAACCCGTCCGGGCCATGAAGACTCTCACGTCCGCATCCCATCCAACCGCCAATCACTCCATGAACACCCTCGTCCGATTCCTCCACCGGTCCCTCTGGCTTTGCGCGGGACTCGCATTGAGCTTCTCGTTGGTCGCGTGCAAGAAGAAGGGTGAAGCCGGCGCAGGCACCGCGGGCACGGAGCCGCCGCCCGAGCAACCGAAGGAGGAACCGCCGGTCGAGATCAAGGTCAACTGGCAGGTCGGCAAGAAGCTCGTCGTGCGCAGCGAACTGCTTCAGGAAATGGAAGTCTCCAACCCAAACTTCCCCACGCCAATGAAGATGGATTCGCTCATGTCGCGCGATCTCTCGGTGGCCGTGCTCAAGGACCGCGAAGGTGGAGGACGCGAACTTGAAGTGGAGATCCTCGCCTACAAGACCGAGTCCAAGGCCGCCGGGCGTCTCACGGGCATTTTTGATTCCAAGTCCGATCCGAAGTCGGACATCACGAACCGGAACAGCGCGCCGCTGCGCAAACTCATCGGCGTGAAATTGAAATATCTCACCGATCCCTCGGGCAAAGTGGACCGCATCGAAGGCGCGCCGGAATTGCTGACCAAGCTCGTGACGGGCGCGCCAGCGACCGTGCAACCGGGCCTGCGCCTGATGTTCAGCGAGGAGAGCCTGAAGCAGTTGCTCCCCGCGGCAACGGGCCTTCCGGAAAAGCCGGTGAAACCCACCGAGACATGGCCGTTCACCACCACGACGGCGATTCCGCCGTTCGGCGCGCTCAGCATCGAGGTGACGAACACGTTCAAGGGCATGGAAGACCACGCCGGACGCAAGTGTGCGGCAATCGACCAGACCGGCACGATCACCATGCCCGCGCGCACCGGCCCCGCTGGCGCCACGCCCCCGACGATTGAAGAGGCGACTGTGACCGGCCAGACGTGGTTCGACCCGGCGCTCGGCATCATCGTCGAGTCTTTCGGCGACATGAGCTTTACATTCAAAGGTCCCGTGACCACGACGGTGAAGGCGAAGGCCGTCACCAAGCTCCTTCAAGTTTCCGACCTTGCCGGTGGCGGCGCGCAAGTCATCCCCGGCGCCGACACCAGGATGACCGCTCCGCCCGCGAGCGCATCCGCGCCGACTGGAATCGCTGCCGAAGGTGTGGCGAGGCCGCCCCAAGCCATGAAGCTCGACGGCGCCGCACCCGCGCGGAAGTAAGCGGCCGCCGCCGTAGCTGCGGCGACGCGGATCGTGGATGGCGGGGTGCAGGAGCGCACGCATATCCCATGCACCATTCACCATCGTCCATCCACCACTCACGCTCTTCACCCCACGCTGCCGGGAGCATTCCGCCAAACTCCCCGTCGAACTGCGGCGTGCAGACACAATTTGTTGGAACAACCTCCGCCGCGTCGGTTAGAACCACTTCTGCAATTCAACCCCAGTCCGGAGCCACTGCCATGAAGACCCGCCTCATCCTCGCCACGATCGCCGCCACGTTGCTCGCCGCCGCGCCCGCGCAGGCCCGCATCAAGCTCGTCGCCCTGCCCGAGCGCGCCCGCGTCGTCGTCGCGCTCTCCAACCCCACCGCCACGCTCGTCGAGGAGGAGCGCATCCTCACGCTCACCAAGGGCGTCAACAAGGTGGACTTTTCGTGGCGCGGCGTGAACATCGACGCCTCGAGCATCCAGGTGCGCATGCTCTCGCACCCCGCCGACGTCAAGCTCCTCAACACCAGCTATCCGCCGAACGAGAACGCGCTCATCTGGGAAATCGCCTCGCCCGCGGCGCAGGAAGAGCGCGTTCGCATCAGCTATCTCCTCAACGGTCTCGGCCGCGACATCGCCTATCGCGCCGTCGCCGAGCAGGACGAGAAGGCGCTCACGCTCCGCAATTACCTGCGCCTGAACAACGCGTCCGGCGAGGACCTCACCGACGCCGAGTTGTCCATCGGTTACGGCGCGCCGTTCAAGAAGTCCATCGCGCACGAGGAAGTCCTCGAGATGCTCAGCGAGCGCATCGAGAAGCTGCCCATCAAGAAGGTGCTCCGCTGGGATTCGCGCCAGCAGCCGTGGGATCCCGAGTATGAGAAGAAGACCGTCGGCATCCCGCTCAACTACATCATCAAGAACGACGAAGCCTCCAAGCTTGGCACGCACACGTTGCTGCCCGGCAAGGTCCGCATCTTCATCAAGACCAAGGACCAGGCCGCGGGCGAGGGTGAGGCGGCGGGCGAAGGCGTCGCGTTCACCGGCGAGGATTGGGGCCTGCTCACGCCCGTGGACCGCGAGATGAAACTCTACATCGGCCAGAGCCGCGAGGTGAAGGTCACCCAGCGCAAGATGAAAGACGACCGCGTCAACCTCCGCCGCAACAACCAGAATCAAGTCATCCTTTGGGATACGGACGAGGTGTTCAAAGTCGAGATCGAGAACTTCAAGAAGTCGCCCGTGGACATCGTCCTCGTTCAGCACATCCCCGGCTACTGGAAGATGAAGGAGTCCAGCCACAAGTATGAGAAGAAGGACGCCTTCACGATCGAATACGCGCTCACGTTGCCCGCCGAGAGCAAGGGCGACAAGAAGACGACCATCAGCTTCAACCTCGAGCACCTTAACGTGCAGGGCAATGAGCCGGCCAATTACTAGGCACCTGCTTCGCAAACCCACGGAGGCCCCATGAACACCCTGCGCTCGTTGGCTTCTGCGACGCTCGCGTCGCTTCTCCTCGCGCCGGCCGCTTCGGCGCGCATCAATGTCGTGACGCTGCCGGGACGCGACACGGTCCAGCTGACCATCTACAACTCCGCCGATCTCACGCTGGTGAAGGAGACGCGGGTGCTCACGTTCCGCAAGGGCATCAACAAGCTCGAGTTCTCGTGGGCCAACACGCTGATTGATC
>VHCN01000122.1 GCA_016871675.1 Verrucomicrobiota bacterium | reverse complement strand
CCGCGCTGCTCGGTGCCTCGCCCGGCGCCTCGGTCTCGGTGAACATTGCGCTCGAGGTCATCAAGACCTGCCTGCCGCATCTGCTCGCCAGCGCGGACGGACGCGCGAGCATGAAGCAGATGATCCCGACTTTCGATGAGGATCTGAAACAACCGGGCAACGCCGCCCTGTTCGAGAAGACGACCCGCGTGGCCGGAGAGCGGCTGCAACTCACCTCACTTCCACATTCCTGACATGCGCTACCTCGGCATCGATATCGGCTCCAGCTACATCAAGGGCGCAGTCCTTGATGCCGATGCCTTGCGGCTCTCACACATCGAACGCGAGGCCGCGCCGCCGTTCGTGAGCGGACTGGATCACAGGTTTCGCGAGATCGAACCGGAACCTCTCGTGCAAACCGTGCGCGCCGTGCTGGAGCGCTTGCACGATCACTGCCCGGATGCGGCGGGTGTGCTCATGAGCAGCCAGCTTCACGGCATGGTGCTGTGCGATGACAAAGGACGCGCGCTGACCCGCTTCATCGCCTGGCAGGATCAGCGCGCGCTGATGCCCGCGCCGGGCGGGGAGGAGAGCTGCTTCGATGTCATCGAAAGGCTCATCACACCCGGGGAGCGCCAGCAACTCGGCAACGAACGCGTGCCCGGCCTGCCGCTGAACTTTCTCTTCTGGCTCGCCAAATACCATGCCTTGCCAGCGACGGACGCGCTGCCTGCGGTGCTGCCCTATTTTGTCGCCGCGAGCCTATGCGGCGGCGCTCCGGTCTCTGATGTGACGCACGCCTACGGACACGGCGCGCTGCACATCGGGAAGCTCGACTGGCATCATGATGTGATTGCCAAACTCGGCCTCGATGCACTGCGCTGGCCGCGAATCGTTCCGCAGGGCGCGGTGATCGGCGAATGGTCGCATCGCGGTCGCTCGCTGCCCGTTTTCGCGCCGGTGGGTGACTATCATGTTTCGCAGGTCGGCGCGTTGCTCGAAGCGGATGAGTTGTCCGTGAATGTCTCCACCGGTTCGGCGGTGATCCGCATCGCCGACGGCTGCGAGACCGGTGATTTCCAGACGCGGCCCTGGTTTGACGGACGCTATCTGAATACGATCACCCATCTGCCCGCAGGCCGTGCCTTGAACGCGATGGTGCATCTGCTGACTGAACTCGCCACCGCGCAGGGCGTGACGCTGGGCGATCCGTGGGACTACATCCACGCTGGGGCGTCGCGAGCCGATGGCGCAGGCTTGCAGGTGAATCCCGCCTTCTATCCCGGCAACGCAGGAGACCACGGGGCGGTGCTGAATTTGCGCGAGGACAACATGACCGTCGGCCATCTCTTCCACGCGCTCTTCGCGGGCATGGCGGAGAACTACGCGAAGTGCGCCGCGCGCATCGCCCCAGGTCGCGACTGGAGCCGGTTGGTCTTCTCCGGCGGTGTGGCGCTGAAAAACGCTGTGCTGCGTCAACTCATCTGCGCACGCCTTGGCGATGCCCACCGGCTCGCGCCTTCGGACGAGGACACGCTCTTCGGTCTGCTCGTGCTGTCGCTCGCGTTCACCGGACGCGCGGCATCCGTGCGCGAAGCCATCGCGTTGGTGCGCGATAACCATCAACCCCAAGACTGAAATGGCCCGATTCACAAGACTGGAAGTTCTGAACAGGATTCTCGACGAGGGACTCATGCCGATCTTCTCTCATGGCGATCCAGAGACAGCGTGCCGGGTTGTTGACGCCGTCGCCGCCGGTGGTGTGACGATGTTCGAATTCACCAATCGAGCTGACCACGTCATCGAGACATATCGAGCCCTCGCGCAGCACTGCCAGCGGCATCTGCCGAAGGTCATTCTGGGTGCGGGATCGATCGTGGATGAGGCGACGGCCGCCCTATTCGTGGCCCATGGTGCCAATTTCATTGTCGGCCCATCCTACAACGAGCGCGTGGCGCGCTTCTGCAACTGCCGAAAGATCGCTTATCTGCCGGGATGCCAGACTGCCACCGAGATTGCAGCCGCTGAAGAAATGGGCGTCGAAATCGTGAAACTCTTCCCTTGCGAGGCGGCGGGTGGCCCGGGGTTCGCCAGAGCAATCCTCGGACCATCGCCGTGGACAAGGATACTGCCCACGGGCCTGCGTGATGTGTCGCAGAAAGGTCTGGCCGCTTGGTTCGAAGCTGGCGCCTGCGCGATTGGCCTCGGGCGCGAACTGATCCCCAAAGACCGCGTCGAGGCCGGCGATTACGCCGCCGTTACACGCCGGGTCCAGGAAGTCTGTGAATGGGTCAGGGACGCCCGTGCAAGCCTCACTCTCCCGCGAGGTCAGCGCCACTGCCGAGTCAATCCGGAAACTGACTGTGCGACCTAATTAGTGAAGCACTTCCCCCCACCACCTAGCCAATCAACCAACCAGACAACCATGAACAATCCCGACACCAGCAAGCACAAGCCTCTCTTTCGCGGCGTATGCGCTTCTTCCATCACACCCTTCAACGCGGACGGCACGTTTGCCCTTGCCCGGCTCAAACCACACATTGACTGGTTGATTGCCGAAGGCGTCAGCGCCATTTCCCCGCTTGGTAGTTCGGGAGAGTTTGCTGGCATGGAATCAGACGACCGCAAGCGCGTGCTGGAAGCATCCATTGAAGCCTGCGCAGGCAGGGTGCCAATCGTCGCGGGCACCCATCATGTCTCCACGCGTTTGACCATCGACCTCTCCAAGCACGCGGAGAGTGTGGGTGCAGATGCGCTGCTCATCGTGCCGCCCTACTACATGGCACCCACACCGGCCCAGACCATGGACCACTACCGGCGCATCGCCGAGGCCGTCTCCATTCCCGTGGTCCTCTATCACAATATTCCGCTGACCGGGGTGAATCTTCGCACCTCTCACCTTGCCCAGCTTTTTCGCGAGGGTGCGATCAGAGGCGTCAAGATGTCCAATGCCGAGCCCGACCGCATCTGCTCGCTGCTGCAAGAGACCGATGGGCAGCTCTCTGTCTATGCGGGCATCGATTCAGTGGCTTTTGAAGGGCTCTGCCATGGAGCCCATGGATGGATCTCCGGCATCCCAAGTATGGTGCCAGCCGCTGCGGTGAAGCTTTATCAAGCGATCTCGGTGAAGGGGGATCTGGTCTCCGCTCGGCAGATATGGGCTAAGCTTGCGCCACTCATGCGCTTGCAGTTTAGCGCCTACCACAACGGAGGCGACGGAGCCCATTGGTTCAGTGTCATGAAGGCAGGACTCAACATGATAGGCCCCGAAGTCGGCGACCCGTCGCCCCCGGTGTTGCCTCTGCCCGCAGAGTTCCTCGAGACCCTCGCCACACTGCTCCGCGACCTTGGCTACCACGTCCAAACCAAGCGCTAAACGAATCTCTCCATCCTTTCATGAAACTTATCCGCCACCAAGCCAACGGCACCATCCAGCACGCAGCCCTTCAACCCGATGGCACCGCCCGTCGCATCGAAGGCGATCTTTTCGGCAACTTCCGAGCCACCGATGAAATCGTCACGCCGGGCAAGCTGCTCGCGCCGTTGCAGCCCACCGCCATCTTTTGCATCGGCTTGAACTACCGCAAACATGCCGAGGAGAGCAACGCCGCCATCCCGCAGTATCCGGTGCTCTTCATGAAATCGCCCGGCGCGGTGCAGAACCCCGGCGATGACATCGTGCTGCCACGCCATCTCGCCAGTGATGAAGTGGATTACGAATGCGAGTTGGCCGTCGTCATCGGCAAGGCCTGCAAAAACGTCTCAAAAGCCAACGCGCTCGATTACGTGCTCGGCTACACCTGCGCCAATGATGTGAGCGCGCGCGATTGGCAGATCAAGCGCGGCGGCAGCCAGTGGTGCCGCGGCAAGACCTTCGACACCTTTGCTCCGCTGGGGCCATGCCTCGTGCTGAAAGACGAGATTCCCAATCCGAATGCGCTGCGCATCCAGACCATCCTCAATGGCAAGTCCATGCAGGACTGGAACACGAACGACATGATCTTCGACGTGCCCACGCTGATCGAGTTCCTCAGTGGCAGCACCACACTGCTGCCCGGCACGGTCATTCTCACCGGCACGCCGCAAGGAGTCGGCGCGGCGATGAAACCGCCTGTTTTCCTCCAGCCCGGCGACACCGTGACCATCGAAATCGAAAACATCGGCGCGCTCACCAACTCCGTCGTCGCGGAAGCATGATCTCAACACTTCAGCACACCATGAAAACCAAACTCAGTCTCCTTCTCCTGCTCGCCGCCGCCGGTGCCCGTGCCCAGTTGCCTGCGGAGCATGTGCACGATCTCTCGCTACCCGTCTCGCCGGAGTGGCCGTGTGTCTGGCCGGT
>VHCN01000121.1 GCA_016871675.1 Verrucomicrobiota bacterium | reverse complement strand
GGGCGACGCGAGCAGCGGCTCGCTGGCGATGACCTCCATGCGAAAGCCGGACGGGAGCTTGAAGGCCGCGGCGCTCTCTTCGGGCGTGCGCGGTTTCGGCGCATCGGTGGGCGGCGGGATCTGCGCGGTGCAAGTGCCAGTCGCGGCGACGAGTGCCATTAACCAACCTTGTGCGCGACGCGCCACGCCGCTTTCGTGCGCCGTGGTGTTACTCAAGAGCGGTGTCGCTGCTGCGCTCTGCGACCGCATTCCATTGGAGCCGGCGCGCATCACTTGGCGGTGACTCCCGACCTCGCGTAGCCCTTCACGGTGTCCCACGCGATCTGGCGGAGCAACGGGTCGAGGTCGGGGCTGAGCTTGTCGAGCGCGGTGTTCGGGGTCTTCAAGCCGGTGGGCGAGATGCGATAGATGCACGCAAAGTTGCAGTAGGTCGCGAGCGCGAGGATGGGTTCCTTGCCGTGGCCGATGGGGTCGGTGAAGAGGTCGGTCTGCTTCGTGAGGCCGGGAGCTTTGCCGGCGGCGATGAGTTCACGGAGCTTCATCACCGCGTCGCCAACGGGGACGATGCTGACGGCGTCGCGGCCGAGCTTCCGGTTGAGCGCGTTGACTTGGGATTCGAGGTTTGAACGGAATCGGAGGTTCGCGGCGCGCACGATGTCGAGCGCGCGCGTGTCGCGGTCGTCGTTCTTGGCGACCTTGTCGGTGCCTTCCCAGCCGTCCCACGGCGTCCACGAATGCTGCACGAGGAAGCGCATCCTGGGATTCTGCTTCGCGCCTAGCTCGACGAAGTTGTCAATGCCTGGGTCCGGCAGAAACACGTGCGGCGACATGGTCATCACGTCCACCGTGCCCTCGGTGAGCGCGGGGCGGGCCTTATTTTTCTCGGCGGGAAGTTCCCAGTGCTGGATGACCTTGGAGCCGCCGATCATCTGCTGGCCGGCGAGGACGTGGCCCTCGATGCCCGCGGCCTTCGCGAGCGGCGCGAGGCGCGGAGCGACGAAGATGTGAAAGCTGTGCGCGGTGACGAAGACGCGCTCGCCCTTCGGCGGGGCCGCGAGGTCGGCGGAAAAGGCGTGGCCGCAAAGGACGCTAAAGGTCGCAAGGAAGAGGCGGAGTGAGTTCATGGATTAGTTGGTCGTGGTGGTCGCTGCGGAGATTTGCCTGGCCAGCTCGGCGGCCTTCGCCTGCGCTTCGGCGAGCGGCATGCCGGTCTTCATGCCGGGGCGCGTGTGTTTCGTTTCGGCGAGCCACGCGTCCTTCATCATGCGCTGACGCTGCTGCACGAGCTTGAGCACGGCGTCGCCGTTCGGATGCATCGCGAGCATGGCCTTCGGGTCCGCGGCGGACACGATGCCCTTGGCGCCGAGGTGCAGGAGGATTTCCTTCGCGATGAGCCAGTGGCCGGCTTCATTGCAATGCACGCCGTCACCGGCGAGGAAAAACTTCGGGTCCTTGGCGCGCTGCTCGGCGAGATGGCGTGACATCGGGCCGTTCACGTCCACGACGTCCCAGCCGGCGTTGCGCTGCGAGACGAGCCACGCGGAATAGCGCGCGAGCGTGTCGGTGTAGCCGGGCTTTCCGCCTTTCACTTCGTCGAAGACCGGCGGCGTGACGTGCAGCACCTTCGCGCCGTGCGCGGCGCACGCCTTGCGCAGGCGCTCCATGCCGTCGCGATACTTGGCGAAGCGCTCCCCGGAGAACGGCAGGTAGATGCCGCAGTTCATCCCGTAGCAGGCGACGACGAGGTCGGGCCTGGCCTTCGCAAGCACGCGCTCGAGCCGCTCGTGCAAGTCGGGGCGCGGGAACTTGCCGCCGGCGTGGCCGTCTTCGCTCAGCCCGCTCACGGTCTCGCTCGGCAGGCCGATGTCGAGGAACTCAACTTCGCGCTCCGGAGTGCGAAGGCGGTGATACGTCTCGATGAACTCCACGTATTGCCCCGCGTAAGTGATGCTGTCGCCGAGGAACACGATGCGCCGGGGGAGTGCGACTTGGGGCGCGGCATTCGCCGTGGGCGTCGTGGGGACGGCGAGGACGGCAGTAAACAGGAGGACGGGAAGGAGTGGTTGCATGGAGTATGGATTGGCGCGCGGACGCGGCTATTCAGCGGGAAGCGCGCCATCCGGGCGGCATCACGATGAGCGACGAGGCCGTCGCGACCCGCCCCGGCATCTCCCCGAACACCGTCGCGACGCACAAGCGGCGCGCGTTCGCCAAGCTCGGCGCGCACAATCTCGCCGCCGCGCGGAGCCGCTGGGCCGCCCCGACGCGGGCCGAATCGTGAAATCACCGGCGCCGCCGGGAGCGCCGATCGACGGGTTGGGACGCCGGCGTGGCCGTGATGAAAGTCGGCGACAAGGTGAAACTGACGATCCCGCCGGCCATGGCTTACGGGGCGCGAGGTTTTCCCGGCGCGGTCCCGCCGAATGCGACGCGGGTCTTTGAGGTCGAGCTGCTCGCGGTGCGCTGAGCCGCGTCACTTCGCCTGGATCTTGAAGAGGCTCTTGTCGGTGCGGATGAAGAGGGCGTTGTCCACGATCGCGTAGGAGGCGAGCGTGCCTTCGCCGAGTTTGTTTTCCCCGAGTTTCTCGAAGGTCTTGCCGGGCTTGAGGACGAAGCCGGTGCCCGCCTCGTTTTGCATGAAGACCTTGCCGTCGGCGAACACCGGCGAGGCGGAGAATCCGCCGGCGAGCCGCTCGCTCCAATGGAGTTTGCCGGTCTTCGCATCGAGGCAGGTGGCGAAGCCGTTGTCTGAGGCGGCGTAGATTTCATCGCCGACGACGAGCAGCGACGGCGTCTTGGGCGCGTTCTCGGAGTGCGTCCATGCCACGTGAGTGTCGGTCACATCCCCCTGCCCGTCGGGACGGATGGCGAGGATGTTGGCGCGGTCAAACCCGCTGCTCAAGAAGACAAGCCCGTGCGCGAACACCGGCCGCGGCACGACCGAGTAGCCTTGTCCGTATCGCACGCGCCAGATTTCCTTGCCGGACTTGGGGTCGAGCGCGCACACGACGCCGCTGCCCGGACTGATGATCTGCTTCTGCCCCTTGACGGTGATGACCAGCGGCGTGCTGAAGGAGAATTTCCGCCCCGCGTCGCTCACGCGCGAGGTGCGCCAGAGCAGCTTGCCGTCGGACTTCGCGATGGCGACGATGAACGGGTCACTTGCGCCGTCGCAACTGAAGACCATGGCGTCGTCGGTGAGCGCGGGCGACCCTCCGTTGCCATGCACGGACGAGTATTTGAACTGCGAATTGCGCCAAAGCACCTTGCCGTCGAGGTCGAGGCACGCGCTGCCGAGGTGGCCGAAATGAACGTAGAGCCGCCTGCCCTCCACGATGGGCGTCGGGCTGGCGTGCGAGTTCTTGGAGTGCGCCTTGTCGGCGGGGTTCTGAAAAACTTCGACGCCCCAACGCGTGCTGCCGTCGCGCGCGTCGAGCGCGAGCGCGCGGAGCGAGAGGCTTGATTCGGCCTCGTTGGCCACCGCGGCGGTCAGGTAGATCACGCCGTCCACGACCACCGGGGACGACCAACCCTTGCCGGGGACGGCCTTTTTCCACGCGATGTTCTTCGTCGCGCTCCACTCGGCGGGCAAGCCCTTCGCGGTGGCGATGCCCTGCCCGGTCGGACCGCGGAATTCGGGCCAGTTCTCGCCGCGTGCGCCGAGGACGACCGGCAGGAGGAGGAGGAAGCCAAGTGTGAGGATGCGATTCATGGGGTGGATTTCAGGTGTGCGATGGACGTGGCGGGAACGGGCGCTATTCGGCGGGCAGGGAGTGGGACGGCTGCGGTGCATCCGCGCCCGCCTCTCCAGCGCCTCGATCAGGCTCTGCTTGCCGCCGCGCGAGGTGATCAGCACGGCGTGAAACGGCGCGATGTTGCGCTCGCGGATGCGCTTGATGGGTTCCAGCCCCGTGACTTCCGGCATCAACCAATCCACGGGCGCGAGTCGCACCGTGTGGTCGTGCTGAAGCACCTGCCAGGCTTCCTCCCCGTCCGACGCTGGAAGAACACCATAGCCCCATTTGCCCGGGACACTCAGGAGCAACCGGCACCCGGATGGATCGTCGTCAGCGACGAGGACTTTCTTCTGCGAACAGGCGCGATACAGGCAACACTCACGAAACGACCGGGCAAGCGCCGCCACTCACAAGGAATCCTGCGCGCACGCGCAACGCCCAAATGCCGCCCGAAACTTCCACTCGCCTTGCCGCCGCGATTGGCTAACCTCTGCGCCCTGTTTTTGTCGCGCCGCGCATGATGACCAGCACGCAAATCCGCCAGTCGTTCCTCGACTTCTTCCGGTCGAAGCAACACACCATCGTCCCCTCGTCCTCGCTCATGCCGGACAGCCCGAACCTGCTGTTCACCAAC
>VHCN01000120.1 GCA_016871675.1 Verrucomicrobiota bacterium | reverse complement strand
CAATCCTGCCGCGCGCGCGAACTGAACCGCCGCGAGTCCCACGCCCCCGCTCGCGCCGTGGATGAGAACGATTTCGCCAGCCCTCGCGTCGGCGCGATGGAACAGCGCCCGATGCGCCGTCGCGTAGGGAATGTGAAGCGCCGCGCCCTGCTCGAAGCCCACCGGGTGGGGCAGGGGATAGGTCCGCGTCGCTTCGCAGAGCGCGAACTCGGCATACGTTCCGCTGAGCGAGCCGCCGACATAGACGCGGTCACCGGTTGCAAACGCGCTCACTCCCTCGCCGACGGACACCACTTCGCCCGCCGCGTCGGAGCCCGGTGTGTAAGGCGGTTGGATCGCCGGATTGGTTCCGCTGCGAAAATACGTGTCCACGGGATTGACGCCCGCGGCGCGAACGCGCAGCACGAGTTGGCCTGGGCCGGGTCGTGGCATGGGCGCCTCCTCAAGGCGCAGCACGTCGGGGCCGCCGAATTGGTTCACGCGGATGGCTTTCATTTCAAGGGTTGGTGTTGATTCCGAACCGCCCGCGCCACGGGCCGCGCAGCCGTTCATCGCTTCACGTCACTCTGCACTTCGACCTTCACGCCGACGGCGCGCTCCAACCGGCTGCGGGCGACGGAATATGCGTGCAGCGCCTGGATCTGCGTGTTCCGGGCTTCCGTGAGTGCGGTCTGCGCGTTGAGCACGTCGAGTTGCGTGCCGGTGCCGGCCTCGGCGCGGGCGTTCGCGAGCCGCAGCGCCTCCTCGGCTTGTTCCTGCACTTTCTTCTGGGACTCGATCACTTCCCTCGCCTCGATGAAGTTGGACCACGCGGTGCGGACCTCGAGTTCGATGCGTCGCGCGAAGTCGTTCAGTTCCTCGCCCGCCTTGCGGTGCAGCGCGGCGGCCTCCCGCACCCTGCCGTCGGTGAGACGGCCGTCGAAAATGTTCCAGGTCATCTGCGCGCCAACGTTCCAGCCAGAGGTGTCGCGGGTCGGGTTGTTGCTGAAGCGCCGGTTGTGAGATGTGCCGCCCGCAAAAAGCTGCGCGCTCGGTTTGCGCGCGGCTTCGGCGGTGAGGATTCCCTCGCGCCGCAACTCCTCGGCCTTGCGAAGCGCGATGAGCTCCGTGCGCCCCTCGAACGCGCGCGCGACTGCGCCCGGCAAATCCATGTCGAGCGGGGTGGCTTCGAGACGGCCGCTGAGTTGCAGCGGGATGTCCTCGCTCACGGCCGGCGGCAGGCTGTAGCCGAGCGCGTGGACGAGGTTGTCGCGGGCGATGCGCAGCGCGTGGCGGGCCTTGATGACTCGCGGGCGCGCGTTGGCGAGCTCGACTTCCGCCCGCAGCACGTTGAAGCGCGGCACGGTCCCCGC
Organism: Verrucomicrobiota bacterium; assembly: GCA_016871675.1. Classification (NCBI taxonomy): domain Bacteria; kingdom Pseudomonadati; phylum Verrucomicrobiota; species Verrucomicrobiota bacterium. The sequence continues at coordinate 3,185 of VHCN01000120.1, read as the reverse complement.
CTCGAACCGGCGCGTGGTGTCTTCGAGTTCCTTCTGCAGCAGCTTCACGCTCGCGTCCTGCACGATGATTTGCTGCGCGGCGAGAAGCGCGTCGTCATACGCGACCCGCACCGCGAGCACGGTGTCCTGCACGACCGACTGATGGGCGAAGAGCGCCTGCTCGCGCGTGAGGTCCGCGATGCGCCCGGCTTGCTGGATGCGCCCGCCCTCGTAGATGGATCGAGAAACTTGCAGACCGAGCGTCCACGTTTGATCGCTCGTCCGGGGCGCGCCCGGGAAACCGAAGTCCTCGATCGCGCCACGGTCGGTGAGCGTGTAGTTGCCGGTCAGCGTCAATCGCGGCCGCGTGATGGCGCGGGCCTGCACGCTCAGGCCGTAGGCCGCTTCGATGTCGTGGCGGCTCTTGAGCACCGCGCTATTCTGTTGGAGCGCGAGGTTGATGCACTCGCCGAGCGAGAGCGGCCGGGTAAGCCACGCCGGCGGCGGATTTGTGACGGCGGGCGTGTTCGTCGCGGCGTCGAGTTGCGCCGCGAGCGCGAGAATCGTGCTGAGAATCAGGAGTGTCTTCATGGTGCTTTTGCAAACGGCGTGAGAATGCCGAAGTCCCGCGCCCGATGGCCAATCCTTTTGTGGGCGCCCCAAACCGTATCACGAAACGCGTCACCCCCATCACGGCTTGCCGAGCAATTCGAGGACCGCCGCGCTCATGGCCGTGACGCCGGTCCTGATCGAGGGCTCCGGTTGCGGCGCGTAGAGGCTGGAGTGCAGGGACGGGAGACTCCTGCCCGTGCGGAGGCTCGCGTTCACGACCTCGGATGAAATCGTCCCGAGCCAGAACATGCAGATGGGCACCTTGTGCTCGGTGCGGCCGTAGAGGCCGAAGTCCTCCGCGCCCATCACGGGCTGTCGCTTGAGCACGCTGCCTTCGCCGATCCACGCATTGAACGCGCGCACCACGCGCTGCGTGAGCGCCGGGTCGTTGTAGGTCGCCTTTGCGCCTTCTTCCTGCACCGTGACAACAGGCAGTTTGTCTTCGGGCAAGCCGGCCGCGAGCCCGAGTCCGCGTGTGATGCGCTTGATGGACGCGATGGTGTTGTCGCGCACGGTGTCCGAGTAGGATCGCAGCGTGAGTTGGAGGCGGACTTCCTCGGGGATGATGTTGTGCTTCGTGCCGCCGTGAATCGAGCCGACAGTGACGACCGCGGGTTCGATGGCCGGCGTTTCGCGGCTCACGACCGTCTGCAGCGCGAGGATGATCTGCGCGGCGAGGACGATCGGATCCTTTGTCGTGTGCGGCCAGGCGCCGTGACCGCCGACGCCGCGCACAAGGATGTCCATCGAGTCGGAGTTCGCGAGCATGAAGCCCTCCGTGAAGCCGACCGTGCCCGCGGGCAGGTCGCTTGCCACGTGCAGCGCGAGGCAATAATCCGGCCGCGGGAATCGCGTGAACAAGCCGTCGGCGAGCATCAACTTCGCCCCGCCGACCTTCTCCTCCGCGGGTTGTCCGATGAAGACGAGCGTGCCGGCCCAGCGGTCCTTGATCGCCGCGAGCGTGCGCGCCGTGCCGATGAAGGAGGTCATGTGCACGTCGTGTCCGCAGGCGTGCATCGTGCCGACCTCGTTGCCGTCCCAATCCTTCGTGCGGACCTTGCTGGCGTAAGGCAGCCCGGTCGTCTCCGTCACGGGCAGCGCGTCAAGGTCCGTGCGCACGAGCACCGTCTTGCCGGGGCCGTTTCGCAACACGCCCACGACGCCGTGCCCGCCGATTTTCTCCGTCACGGTGAAGCCTGCCTTGCGCAACTCGGCCGAAATGCGCGCGGCGGTTTTCTCCTCCATGATCGAGAGTTCCGGGTTTGCGTGGAGGTGCTTGTAAAGTTCCAGCAACGTCGGCAACTCCGCCTCTGCCCGCGCGCGGACCTGCTGGCGGACGGCGTCTGCCGCGGCTTTCGGCGACTGCGCGAGCGATGCAGGATGGGCGGAGAACAAGGCGAGTGCGGCTGCGACAAGGTAGGGAAGTGCTTTCATGGTGAAGTGGCAGTGGTCCGGGCGTGGGTGAGTTTGTCGTGGAAGATGGGCGGTTCTGCAAGTGTCGGCTGCGTTGCGCATCCCGGGATCCAGCGCTAGCACCGGCAACCGAGCGTGAGCAGCACGTTGGCCCACAGCGCCTGATCGCCGGTCTGAATGGTCAGCACGTGGTCGGGTGACTCGACGTGTTTGTAGAAGTCCCACTTCGGGATGGGCTCGATCGCGGTGGCCACACCCGCTTCTTTCGCGATGGCGCGAAACTCCGCCCACGCGGGCGGTTCGCCGGATGTCGCGTAGCGGTCGTCCGCCGGGATGCCCATCGTGTTCACGAAATCCACCGGCACGGCGCTCAACACGGCGCGGAGCACTTGCGCCACGGTCACGCACCCGGGCGAGAGATTCAGGCAAACCAGTTCGGCGTTTGGACCTTTCTTCGTCGAGGCGGGATAATTGCCGTCGGCGATGAGGATCTTGGCGTGATGGCCGGCTTTTGCGCAGACGCGAAGAATGTCGGGGTGGAGGAGCTGGGTTTTGAGCATGGTTCGTGCGGTCAAGCGGAGGCGGACAACGTGCGGAGGCTCACCATGGTCTGCGCCGCCGCGGCTTCGGCATCCGGCAACGGAAAAACCTCCGCGGACAGGTAGCCCGCGTAGCCGATGTCACGCAAGGCCGCGGCGATGGGCGCGACGCTCGTGTGGCCGAAGCCCATCGCGTGGCGGTTGCTGTCGGCCCAATGCACGTGGCCGAGGTGCGGCGCGACTGCGCGCAACGCGCCCGCGACATCCGCCTCCTCGATGTTCATATGGAAAAGGTCGCACAGCAGTTTCACGTTCTTGATGCCGCGTTCCTCGATGAACTTCGCGGCATCGGCGGCGCGGCAGATCAGGTTCGTCTCGTAACGGTTCAATGGTTCGTAAAGCAGCGGCACCCCGTGGCCGCTCGCGCGTTCGCCGAGGGCGCGGAGTGCATCGGCGAGCCGGTCGAGCGCCTGTTCGCGCGACACCGCGCCTTCGAACCGACCCTGCATCGAGCCGACAATCGCCGGCGCACCGAGGATGCCCGCGAAGTTGATGATGCCAAAGATGAACTCCCTGGCACGCTGGCGCACCGCGGGATCGGCGTCGGTGAGGCGGATCTTGTGCTTCACCCAGCCCGCGCCG
>VHCN01000119.1 GCA_016871675.1 Verrucomicrobiota bacterium | reverse complement strand
TCACCGTGCGCGCCGCCGCCCGGCACAGGTCGCCCAGGAGCCGGCGCTCGAACCGGAAATAGAGGCGCAGCCGCTTGGGAATCGTGAACACGAACTGCCGATGAGGCACTTCGGCGCAAACGTGCTCAGCCACCCAACCCGCTTTCTCCAGCGCCCGCTTCTCGTGGCAAGACGGGCAGAAACATCGGCCGCGGCAGGAATACGGCACGAAAAGCTCCTCGCTGCACTTGGGGCAGCGGACGCGGGCAAAGCCGTCCACAAAGGGCGTGTGGGTGCGCGCAGGCAGCAGGGCGTTGCAGCGGATATCGTGCTTGAGGAAATCCCTGGCCACCGACCACGTCATCGCCAGCACAGCCCCTTTGCTGGCGGAATAGGCGAAACGGTCGGAAATGCCGATGAGCGCGACAGTCGAAGCCAGGTTTTTAGAATGACACCGCCGCCTGCCGATGCCATGCGCCCCAGCACGGCCTGCAGACAGTGGAAAATGCCCTTCACGTTCACCTGCCACACACGGTCGAAGTCTTCGGACGTCGTGGTCAGGGCGTTGCCGACATGCGCGATGCCGGCGTTGTTCGCGAGAATATGGATGCGGCCGCGGCGTTCTTCGATGCGCGTGAAAGCGGCGTCCACTTGTGCCGCGTCACTCACGTCGCACACTTGGCCCGTAGCCAGGCCGCCGGCGCGAGTAATTTCCTCGGCAACAGCCGCGGCGTTGTCGGCGGACAGGTCGAGGAGTTCCACGACGGCGCCACGCGCGGCGAACAGTCGGGCAATGGCTTGGCCGATGCCGGAGGCGCCGCCCGTGATGACGGCAGTTTTTCCTTCAAGTGAGAGCATGAGGAATGGAATTGGGAGTTGTTTCAAGAGAAGCGGATGAAACGGGCGAGGGCGCGCTGCGTTCCTGATTGGGAATCCGGCCGATGACGGGATATTGCTCGATATCCACGACCGACCCGGTGACTGGCCGGCTTTCATCGCCGAGCCAGTAAACCGCGGCGGCAGCAATTTGGCAGGGTTGCAGGAGCCGGCCCGATGGAACGGCGTAGGCGGGAAGGTGATTGGGCCAGTCGGCGGGCAAGCCGTCGCGGAGCTTAACGTGGTATTCGTTTTCCGTGAGCGTCCACCCAACGTTGAGCTGGTTAACGCGGACGCCGCGCGGGCCGAGCGTGTCGGCCAGATTGCGCGTGAGAGTCACCAAGCCGCCTTTGGAGACTGAATACGCGAGCAGATTAGCCTGGCCACAATAGGCGAGCACGGACCCGATGTTGAGCACTGCGCCACGGGCGGCGGCGAGGGGCTCCAAGGCCGCACGGATGAGGAGCAGCGGTGCCCGAAGATTCACCGCCATGATCTGGTCGAAGAACGCCGGCGTAGTCTGCTCCAGATGCGCACGACGGTTGTCGGCGGCGTTGTTGACCAGCGCGTCGAGCCGTCCGAAAGCGCGCAAGGCAGCGTCCACCATGCGTTGGGCGGACTGCGAATCCGCGAGGTCGTCCAGATGAAACGCGGTGTTCGATCCCAGTTCTTCCGTAAGACGCCGGCCGCGCTCGGCGGTGCGCCCGTGCAGCAGCACACGCGCGCCCTCAGCCACGCAACGGCGTGCCATGGCTTCGCCGATGCCAGTGGTGCTGCCGGTGATGAGAATAACTTTGTCTTGGAGTCGCATAACAGAACTCAGTGGTTGTGGCGGGGAATGGTGGCGCACACGGCGCAATAGGCGCACGCGAAGTCGAGGCACGCGCCGGCGTCGAGTTGGCTGACATGGGCGCGGTAAAGCTGCTGCCAGGGCGTGGCGCTGGGTGGAGCGGCCGGTGGCGGTTGGGCGGCGCGGCGTTCCCATTCGGCGGCCGGCACGATCGCATCCACGCGCCGGGTATTGAGGTCCACGCGCACACGGTCGCCGGTCCGGAGACGGGCGAGGCCACCGCCGGCGAAGGCTTCGGGCGTGGCGTTGAGAATCGAAGGGCTTGCGGCGGTGCCGCTTTGGCGGCCGTCGCCGAGCGTGGGCAGCTCGTCCAAACCGGCGCGGATGAGGGCGTCGGGCGGCTGCATGTTGACCACTTCGCCGCTGCCCGGAAACCCGACGGGGCCGCAGCCGCGGATGACCAGCAGCGTGGTTTGGTCCACCCCGAGCGTGGGGTCGTTGACGCGTGCATGGTAGTCCTCCGGCCCGTCGAAGACAACGGCGCGGCACTCGAAGCAATTCTCTGCCCCCGGGCGCGCGAGGTAGCGGCGGCGAAAGTCCGCGCTGATGACGCTGGTCTTGATGAGCGCGGTCTCGAACAAGTTGCCCGTCAGGACGATGAAACCTGCCTTCTGCAGGAGCGGCGCGCTGACACTGCGAATCACCTCACGGTCGCGGACGCGCGCGGCCGTCACGTTGTCCGCCAGTGTGCGGCCTGTGACGGTGAGTGCGTGGCCGCGGAGCAGGCCAGCCTCGATCAATTCGTGGAGCACGGCGGGCAGGCCGCCCGCGCGGTGGAAGTCCTCGCCCAGATGCGTGCCGGCCGGTTGCAGGTTCACCAGCAACGGCACGTCATAGCCGTGAGTTTCCCAATCGTGCATCGAAAGCTCCACTCCCGCGTGACGTGCGATGGCGGCGAGGTGCGGCGGGCAATTGGTGGAGCCGCCGATGGCGGTGGTGACCACGATGGCATTGATCAGCGCGTCGCGCGTGAGCAGGCGCGAGGGACGCAGGTCCTCACGCACCAGCGCCACGGCGCGGCGGCCTGTCTCGTAGGCCATCTGCGCCCGCTCGCGATAGGTGGCGGGGATTGCCGCGCAGCCGGGCAAGGAAAATCCCAACGCCTCGGCCAGGCAGTTCATGGAAAGCGCGGTGCCCATGGTGTTGCAATGGCCCGCGCTGGGCGCGGAGGCGGCGAGCAGTTCCATAAACCCGCGCTCGTCCAGCGTCCCCGCAGCGAGCCGCCGCCGGGCTTGCCAGATGATGGTGCCCGCGCCAGCCGGCTGGCCGTCGAGGTAGCTGTTGAGCATCGGACCGCCGGATAAGACGATTGCGGGCAGGTCCGTGGTCGCTGCCGCCATGAGTGCGGCGGGTGTCGTCTTGTCGCAGCCGGTCGTGAAAACAACGCCATCAAGCGGGTAGCCGTGCAGAATTTCGACCAGGGCGAGGTAGGCGAGATTGCGGTCGAGCGCCGCCGTGGGCCGTCGCACGGACTCCTGAATCGGGTGCATGGGAAAGACCAGCGGCACGCCACCTGCGTCGCGCACGCCGTCGCGTGTGCGCTGCTCGAGTTCGAGATGGATGCGGTTGCAGGGCGCGAGGTCGCTGCCGGATTGGGCGATGCCAATGACCGGGCGGCCCGATTGCAGTTCGCCCGCGGTGAGACCGAAGTTCAAAAACCGCTCCAGGTAAAGAGCGGTCATGCCGGGGTTGTCCGGGTTGTTCCACCAATTCTCGCTGCGAAGCTTCGGGTTCATGATTAGGAAAGATTCAACGCGGCCGAATAGATGCGCACCGCATCCGCTTCGGAGATAACACGCGGATTCGGATCCATCAACCGCCGGATGCCCACCGCCATGCGTGCCAACTCAGGCAACCCGGACGCAGGCACGCGCACCCCGCGCAAGGCGGCGCACACGCCCACCTCGCTCGCCAGCGCGTCAAATTTCGAGGAAAAGTCCTCCGGCTCGCGAATGTTCCAGCCCAGTGCGGCGCCCAGTTCGGCGAATGCCTCGGAGCAAACCAGCGAGTTATGGCGCATCACCGCCGCCGTCAGCCCTCCGGTCGCAACGCCGTGCGGAATGTGGAAACGTCCGCCCAGCGGAAGCGCCAGCGCGTGCACACCGCAGCAGGAGGAGTTGGCGAAGGCCAGTCCAGCCAAGTGCGAACCGAGCGCCATGTCATCACGTGCGCGGGTGTCATCCGGAGTCCGGCACACCGCGCGAAGCGAGCGACCGAGGTAACGCAACGCCTCCAGCGCGAGTCCTTGCGCCAGCGGCGTCGCGACTCGCGCGATGAACGCCTCCACCGCGTGTACCACGGCATCAATTCCCGCCGCCGCTGTGACTGCCGCTGGTTGCGAATCCGTCAGCGCCGGGTCCACTACCACGAGGTCCGCGAGCAGGCTCGGGTCCACTACGCCTACCTTCAGGTCTTGGGTCGTGTCCGTGAGCACGGCAACAAACGTCGCCTCCGAGCCGGTGCCAGCGGTCGTGGGCGCCAGCAGCAGTCCGGTGCGTCGTGTACCCACGCGCCCGATCCCGGCCAACTCCCGCGCGGCTTTGTCCAAGCCCAGCGCAGCCGCGGCGACCTTCGCTGCGTCCATCACGCTGCCACCGCCGAGTCCGATGACACAGTCACATTCGGGGCTGCCGGTGATGGCGCGCACCACCGTGTCCACGCATTCAAAGGGCGGCTCCGGCGTCACGTCGGCGAACACCTGTACCTCCACGCCTGCCGCGTGTAGCGTCGCGCGCATGCGGTCGAATAGCCCGGCGGACACGACGCCGCGGTCCGTGACGACAAACGGCCAACGCTAGTGCTTAGTTGCATAAGTTAATTACTGTATTGCGAAGCTGAGTTCCCCTGACTTCGCGCTTGCGCCAGACAAAGGGTTTGGAGGTCTGGTTATGCTTGGCAATAAATTGTTCGAGCAAAGTTCG
>VHCN01000118.1 GCA_016871675.1 Verrucomicrobiota bacterium | reverse complement strand
GAGATCGTCTCCTGCAAGGAAAAGCGTTCGCCCGCGGAACTTGCCGAACTCGTGCGGGATGCGGACGCGGTGATCGCGCAGTTCGCGCCGGTGAATGCCGAGGTCGTCAATGCGATGACGAAGGCCAAGGCCATCGTGCGCTACGGCATCGGCTACGACAATGTGGACATCGCCGTCGCGCGCGAGCGGGGCATTCCGGTGTGCAACATTCCCGACTACTGCGTGGATGAAGTCGCAGATCACACGCTGGCCTTCATGCTCGCGATCACGCGGCAGGTGGTGCCGAACACGCTGCATGTGCGCGAGGGCAAATGGGGCCTCGCGACACCGCTCACGGCGATGCAGGCGCTCAAATACCTCACGGTCGGCATTGTCGGCTTCGGGCGCATCGGGCGCGAAGTGGTGAAGCGCCTGCTCGCGTTCAAGGCGCGCGTGCTCGTGTTTGATCCGGTGGTGGACGCCGCGCAGATCCTCGCTGCGGGAGCGCAGGCGGCATCGTCGTTCGATGAACTGCTCGCGCAGAGCGACATCGTCTCGCCGCACTGTCCGTCGCTGCCCGCGACGAAGCAGATGTTCAACGCCGCCGCCTTCGCGAAGATGAAGCGTGGATCGGTCTTCATCAATGTGGGCCGCGGTGATCTCGCCGACAGCGCGGCGGTCACGGCGGCGCTGCAATCCGGCCAGCTCGCCGCCGCGGCGCTCGATGTCTTCGATCCCGAGCCGATTCCCGCCGATCATCCGATCCGCTCGATGCCGAATGTCATCCTCGCCGCGCACATTGCCTCGGCGAGCCCGACCGCCGTGCGCACGCTGCGCGAAACTGCGGCACGTCTCGCGCTCAAGGCCGTGCGGGGCGAGACGCTGCCGAATGTGGTGAATGGCGTGGTTTGACGTTTCACAGAGCGATGTCCGAAGCAGCCTCCAGCTTTGTCTCCGACGCGTCCGATGTCGTGCTCATCGGCAGCGGGATCATGTCGGCGAACTTGGGCGCGATGCTCAAGCGGCTCGATCCGCGACTGAGCATTCAGATGATCGAGATCACATCCGAACACGCGCGCGAAGCCATCGCTTCGGTGCGGGCCTCACATTCCTCTTTTCCAATCCATGATCACCCTCACTGACAAGATCGCCCTCGTCACCGGAGCCGGTTCCGGCATCGGAGCCGCCATCGCGGAATGTTTCGCCGAAGCCGGAGCGGTCGTGTTCGCCACCGATTGCGACGAAGCCGCCGCCGGGCAAACCGCCGCCCGCATCCGCGCCGCAGGCCACCGAGCAGAATCGCTGGTTCTCGATGTCAGCGACGGAGCCGCGTGCATCGCCGCCGTGCGCGCGGTGCACGAAAAATGCGGACGCTGCGATGTGCTCGTCAACAACGCCGGCATCGGACACGTCGGCACCATTTTGACCACCAACCTCGAGGACCTGGACAGGCTGTGGAAAGTGAATGTGCTCGGCACCTATCACCTGTCGCGCGCAGTGCTGCCCGGCATGATCGAGCGCGGCACGGGCTCCATCGTCAACATCGCCTCCATCCTCGGAGTCATGGCGATGGAGTCGCGCTTTGCCTACACGGCCACTAAACACGCCATTGTCGGCATGACCCGTGCAATGGCCATGGATCATGGCACCACGGGTGTGCGGATCAATTGCATCTGCCCCGGACGCGTCCGCACACCGTTCGTGGATGCGATGCTGCGCCAGTATGAGAATCCCGACGACTATCTCCGCCAAATGGAAGCCCCGCATGCCATGAAGCGCATGGCCGCGCCCTCGGAAATCGCGTCAGCCGCGCTCTATCTCGCCAGCGATGCTGCGTCCTTTGTCACCGGCAGCGCCATGATCGTGGATGGAGGCCTCTCCGCCGGAAAATAGATCCTCAGCACTAACACAACACCCACATCCACCCGATGCGCATCATTCGTCACCAAGCCAACGGCGGCTCCATCCAGCACGCAGCCCTTCTGCCCGACGGCAGTGCCCGACGGATCGACACCGTGACCATCGCGATCGAGAAGAACGGCGCGTTCACTAATCCCGTCGTCGCGGAGCAACAGACCTCCACCCCATTTCTTCCCATGAGAACCAAGCTTAGCCTCCTCTCTCTTCTCGCCTCCCTCACCGCCGCGCGGGCTCAGGTGCCCGCAGAGCATGTCCAAGACCTCTCGCTGCCCGTTTCACCGGCGTGGCCCTGTGTCTGGCCCGTGGGCATGATGCAACACATCACGATCCCGCGCTTCACGTTCGGCCCGGGGGCGTTTCATCGCGAGACGATCGTGCTCGACGAGCACACCGGAACCCAGTGGGACGCGCCCGCGCACTTTGTGCCGCCGCCCGGCTCCGGCCTGCCCGGTGCGGGACCGATGGGACTCGTGACCGGTGAGAAAGTGCCCGTCTGGCAGTTTGTCGGCGAGGCTTGTGTGATCGACGTCACCGCGCATCGCGATGACGCGCCGGGCGGGTCCAGTTTTCTGATCCGTCCGGAGCTGGTGAAGGCTTGGGAGCAAAAGCACCGCCCCCTTCGGGCGGGCGATGTCGTGCTTTTCCGCAGCGATTATTCAGACACTTACTACCAGCCGCTCAACAGAGGAGGGGCGCGATTTGTGGTCCACCCGCTCACCAAACGCGCACCGGCCTGGCCCGCGCCGGCGCCGGAGACGATGAAATACCTCGGAGAAAAGGGGATCATGTCCGCGGGACTCGACGGGGCCAGCATGGGACCGATGCCGGACCTCGCCGTGGCCACGCATCAGGCCGGCGGGGCTTTTGGCATGATCTGGATCGAGTGCGGCAGCAATTTCAAAGCCCTGCCGCCCACCGGCGCCTTTTATGCGCTGCTGCCCGCCAAGCATGCCGGCGGCTCCGGCGGTGAAGCGCGCGTGCTCGCCATCACCGAGCCGAAGATCGCCACCCAGCTCATCGCCGCCGCGCGCGCCAGGCGCGTCACTGATGTATCCGTCACGCTCTCCAAAGACCTGCCGGTCACCTGGCAGGGACACGGCCCGGGCGAAGAGGCCCAGCGTTACCTCGCCGAGCCTTTGAACCAATTCGAGAAGCCGCGCGGCCCCTACATGGCATGGACGCACACCTTTGACAGCCAGGCGGGCACCCACGTCGTCACCCCGGCCTTCACCCTGCCGCCGCCGGGCTTCGATGCGGAAAGGTTCGCGCCGGAGATCCGCGAGCTTCGCTCCGAATTCGAAAAGAAACACGGCCCGCTCGGCCACAGCACGGAGACGATCGACAAGCTGCCGCTGAACCGGATGATCGGCACGGCCCGCGTGATCGATGTCACCGCGCTGCGCGGTACCACCGATGAAAAAGCCTGGCCTGCCTCGCCGCTCATCACCGCGCGGCAGGTGCTCGATCACGAAAAGGCGCACGGCCCCATCGCCGCCGGCGAGATCGTGCTTTTCCGGACCGGCTACACCGACGCGAAGTTCAAACCGCTCCCTGACGCCCCAGCGATGGACGAATGCATCGCCGCCCCGCTTGCCGGCAAGTCCGAGGGCTGGCCCGCGCTTTCGCCTGAAGCCATCGCGCTGCTGGCCGAGCGCGGCGTGCGCTGCGCCGGCATCGATGCCCCCACCGCGGGCGGCGTGCGGCCCGAGGCCTCGCTGATGACCTATTGGACCGCCGCGAAACACCACCTGCTGCTCGTCGAGTTCCTCACCGGACTCGGATCCGTTCCGGAGAAAGGCGCGTGGTTCCTCTTCGCCCCCATCAAAATCGAGGGCATTCGCAGCGGCCACGGCCGCGCCCTGGTTCTGCAGCCCTGATCGCCCCATGAATTCCGCCTCCGCCGAGCACGCCGCCGTAAACGTTCCCGCCCTGCGCCGAAAGGTCGTCTGGCGCATCCTGCCGCTGGTCATCGTCCTTTACATCATTGCCTATCTCGACCGCGCGAACGTCGCCTTTGCCAAGCTGCGCATGGGCGAGGCGCTGGGCTTCTCGGAGGCGGTGTTCGGGTTTGGCATCGGCGTGTTTTTCATCGGCTACCTGACCCTGGAGATTCCTGGCGCGTTGCTCGTCGAGCGATGGAGCGCGCGGAAGTGGTTTGCGCGCATCCTCATCACCTGGGGTTTCATTTCGGCGGGGATGGCGTTCGTGAAGACGCCGGAGCAGTTCTACTGGATGCGCTTCCTGCTCGGCGTGGCGGAGGCGGGCTTCTTTCCCGGCATCATCGTCTATTTCTCACACTGGTTTGTGCAGCGCGAACGCTCGCGGGCGCTCTCCTGGCTGCTGATCGCGGTGCCGTTCAGCCTCGCGTTTGGCGCGCCGGTTTCCTCGCTGCTGCTCGAGGTGAAATGGCTTTCGCTCGATGGATGGCAGTGGCTGTTCATCGTGGAAGGCCTCCCCGCGGTGGTCCTCGGCATCTTGGTGCTCCTTCGTTTCACCGACCGTCCGCGCGACGCGAAATGGCTTACCCAGGCCGAGCGCGACCATCTCGAGGGCGAACTCGCCGCCGAGGCCGCAGCGAAGGATGCCACCGCCAGGATCCCCGCGTGGCAGGCGCTGCGTCTACCGATGGTATGGTTGCTCGTGCTTGCCGTCATGATTGGCAACAGCGGCGGCTACGCGCTCACTTTCTGGCTTCCCACCACGATCAAAAATCTCTCCGGCGGGTCCGATCAAATGACGCTGTTTTACAGCGGTCTCTACTACGCCTGCGG
>VHCN01000117.1 GCA_016871675.1 Verrucomicrobiota bacterium | reverse complement strand
TCGCGCCGCCTCCCGCGGCGTCGCGCCCTCAACCAGTTTCACGACGAAGGCTCCGATGAACGTGTCGCCCGCTCCCACGGTGTCCACGGCCGTGACCTTGAAACCTGCGATGTGACCGGCGAACGACGGCGTGTCGAGCCACGCGCCGCCCGCGCCGAGCGTGATCAGCACGTTGTCGCAGCGCGAGCGGCGCTTCAGCGCAACCGCCGCCTTCGCGGCGCTCGCGATGTTCCGGACGTCCACGCCGGTCAACTTCGACGCTTCGCCCTCGTTCGGGATGATCCAGTCGGCGAGGCGCAGAACGCGGTCGCTCACGGGCGTGAAGGGCGCGGGATTCAACACGGCGAGCGCGCCGGACTTTCGCGCGAGCCGCAGCGCGGCTTCGACGGAAGGCATCGGGGTTTCGAACTGAATGAGAGCTGCCTTCGATTTCCGGAAGAGCGCTGCACGCGCCCGCACCTCCGCCGCGGTGAGCGTGTCGTTTGCGCCATTGGCCACGACGATTTGGTTCTGGCCGGCCGCGTCGAGCACGATCATCGCGGTTCCGCTGGCGATCGCGTCGCGGCGCATGACCCGGCTCGTTTGCACACCCACCGCTTCGAGATTCGCCACCATCTCGTCACCGAAGGCGTCACGCCCCACCGCACCGATGATGGCGGATTGCATGCCCATGCGGGCGACTGCGAAGGCCTGGTTCGCGCCCTTGCCGCCCGGGGCGCGGCGGAAGTTTTTCCCGAGGATCGCCTCGCCCGGCGCGGGAAAGCGCGGCGTCTCGATGAAGAGGTCCATGTTGAAGCTGCCGACGACGGTGACCATGCGCGGTGGTTGTAGCGGTGGCTGAGGCTTGCTGCAATCTTCGGAAGTGGCGGCATTCGTCCCATGCGTCCGACGTCCGCGTTCGAACCGGGTGGATGCGACGAACGGGACGGGTGGCGACGCTCTCCTGATCTTCGCGACTTATCAATTCATGGCCAACCGATGCCAACGGGTGTGGGTCGGGTTTGCGCGGCTGCGCTTCAGTGGCTGCGGAAACGGGAATCCACCGACGGAGCCGAACGTGAACGCACCGCAAATCTACAAACACCTGCTCTGGGCCGCGCCGCTGACCGCGGCGGTGGCGTTGATGTCGTGGCGCCGCCCGCCGTGCCGGGCGCGGAGTTCGTCGGCTTGGACAACTGCTCGCAGTGTCACGGGGACGAACGGGCCGTGGCCATGATGGTGTGAACCGGCAATGGGCCGTCCTGCGGCCATGCGCTCCACGGATCGCGCCTACCTGTCGGGAATGAGGATCGCCTGGCTCGTCACCACGCCGCGGAGCAGGAGGTCGAGCCGGTGTTTGTTCGTCGCGTAGTGGCGCGCGGTTTCCTCGGTGATGGCTTTCGCCGCGAGCAACTCGATCAGATACTGGTCGAACGTGTGCATGCCGCGGTTCACGCACGCCTCGATGTGGCCGGTGATGAGCGCGAGGTTGTTGGCCGTGATGGCTTCCTGGATGCCCGCGTCGCGTTTCATGAACTCCAGGCACGGCGTGCGCGTGCCCTTCACGTTCGGGATGAGGCGCTGGCAGATGATCGCGTTGATGTTCCGCGCCAGAAGGGCGCTGATGTTGCCCTGCTCGCTCGACGGATAAAACTCGCGGATGCGCCCGATGGCCTGCGGCACGGAGTCGGCGTGCAGCGTGGTGAGCACGAGATGGCCGGTCTCCGCCGCCTGCATCGCGGCCCAGATGCTCTCCTGGTCGCGGATTTCACCGACGAAAATCACGTTCGGGTCCTGCCGCATCGCGTTGCGGATGCCGTGCGCGAAGCTCGGCGTGTCAATGCCCACTTCGCGCTGCTCGAACTGGCACAGGCACTCCTCGAACACATACTCGATCGGGTCCTCAATGGTGATGATTCGCAGCGCCGTGGTCTCGTTGATCTCCTGGATGAGCGCGCGCAGCGTGGTGGATTTGCCCTGCCCGGTCGGACCGGTCACGAGCACGAGCCCGCGCGGCTCGTTGAGAATGTCCTTGAGCGAGACGGGCAGTTGCAGGTCCTTCAACTTCATCCGCTGCTGCGGCACGATGCGGAACGAGAACGACTGGCGGCCCTTTTGTTTGCTGAAGTTCGCGCGATACCGCACGTCGCCGAAGTAGAAGCTCATGTCCACTTCCGGCTTCGACAGGATGCGCTCGCACATCGCCGGCGTGAACGCCTCGTGCAGCAGGTCGCGCATCATGTCCTCGTTCGGCGGCGGGAAGATCTCGACCGGCACGCGGAGGAGCTTTCCGTGCACGCGCACGCAGTAGCGCGCATCCGTCTGCGCGTGCAAGTCGGACGCCTCCTGATCCCGGCAATAATCCAGAATCTGCCCGAGCGTGGTTTCGCGGCTGAGGTGTTCCATGCGGATCGGTGGAATTCTGGTTGCTGGAAGGATGCCGGCGACGGGCAACGGCTTCAAGGCGAATGCCGAAGCCGCAGGCCAAACCGGGACTGGTGAAACTCGGCGGAAACCGATAATGACTCCGCACGCACTGCACAGCCATCGAATCCGCCCGATGCCAACCCAAGGACTGAACACTCCGCCACCCGACGCGCGCACGACGCGGCTGCTGTGGTTTGCGTTCGCGCTGTTCACGTTCACGTGCGCGTTCTTCCACGTTTCGGATGCCGACGTCGGCTACCACATCCGCACGGGCGAGCACATCCTCGCGACGGGGCGGATTCCCGATCGCAACACGTTTTCCTTCGCCATTCCGGATGCACCGTGGACGTTGCAGCAGTGGTGGCCTGCGACCATGTATTCCATCGTGTGGTCGCAAGGCGGGCTCGGGGCGCTGATCACCTTCAAGGCGCTCCTTGCAACGGCGATCATGCTGGTTGCGCTCGCGGCGGCGCGGCGCGAGGCGGGGCCCGGATCCTTGTGGCCGTTCTGGGTGATGACGGTGATTGTGTTCATCGCCCGCGTGCGGTTCTTCGAGCGGCCCGACCTTGTGACCGCGCTGTTGTTCGCACTGTTGCTGCTCGTTGACGCGCGGAAGGAGCGCGAGCGCGCGTGGCAATGGATCGGCGTGCCGCTGCTGATGGCGTTCTGGGGAAACACGCACGCGGGCTACATCTACGGCTTCGTGCTGCTCTGCTGCTGGAGCGCGGCCGAATGGATCGAGTGGATCTGGCGCGGGCGGCGCAACCGGCCCCGGGTCGAGTTCCGCGAACTGTTCGTGCGGCCCGTCGGCATCGCGCTGGCAGGCGCGGCCGCAGTGATCGCCACGCAGGTCATCAATCCCAGCGGCTACCGGGTTCTGCTGGTCCCGATCGAGCAGTTTCTCGACACTTTTTGGCGGGCGGTCATCCAGGAATACCTCCCGCCAGCGTGGGCGACTTCGAAACTGTTCTACCTCGCGGTCGCCACGCTCGTAGTTGTGCAGTTGGTGAGCTGGCAGCGCGTGAAGCTTCGATTCCTCGTGCCCACGCTGGCGTTCGGCTATCTCGCGTGTGCGACGCAGCGCTCGATGCTCGTTTTCCTGATCGTCGCAGCGCCGCACGCGGCGTTCATGCTCGACCGGCTCGCGACGGTCCGCGGCGAATTCTTGCACTGGGCGCAGAAGACCCTGCTGGCGCCCGCGTGGCTCGCGCTTGCGCTGGTCGCGACGCAGGACCGCACGCATCCGTTCGGCGTCGGCTTGCACCCGGCATTTTATCCGGCGAGCGTGTTTCGCTTCATGGAGGCCGAGGTTCCGCCTCAACGCGTCTTCAATGAGATGCGCTTCGGCGGCTCGATGTTGTGGTGGCTCTGGCCGAGATTCCCGCCTTTCATTGACGGCCGTGGCGATGCGTATCCGACGGAATTCTGGCGGTCCGAATATCACCCCGTGCTCATGGCGGGTGCAGAGTGGCGGGCGTTGCTCCGAAAGCACCAGACCCACGCCGTGCTTCTGCCCATCGTCACCGCCGGCGAGATGCCTGGGCTCGCGAAGGCGTTAAAGGCGGACCCCGCCTGGGCGCTCGTCGCGTTCAATGAATCCGCGCTCCTGTTCCTCGAGCGCACCGCGACGAACCAGCCCGTCGTCGCCAAGCACGAGTTTCGCCATCTTTGGCCCGGCGATTGGACGTTCGCGAATGTGACGCCCGACTCCTCCGTCCCGGTGAAGGCGGAGGCGCAGCGCGCGCTCGGATTCGCGCCAGACAGCGTCTTCGCGCAAACCGCCCTCGCCCGCGCCTCGCTTGTCGCCGGGGAATTCGAACTCGCTGCCCGGCTGCTCAACGAGCTGACTCGCCGCCCGGGCAGCGGGGAGAACTACTGGCGCGATCTTGGCTTCGCGCTCACGAGACTCGGCAGGATTGATGAAGCTGAAAGGGTTTTCTCCCACATGATCCGCGAGGGCTTCGCACGGGGTTACCCCTGGTTCATGAAGTTTCACATCCAACTCCAGCGCGGCAGCGGAGCCGAAGCCGACCGGTGCCTGACCGAAGCCTTGAAGGCCGAACCGCTGAACCCGGAGTATCTCGCGGCCCGCAGGCAGTTCGACGCCGCGATCAAGAAGTAATGCAGGTCGTTCATTTCGCCGGCCGCGCCTTCGCTTGGCTTGCGTGTGAGGAGACCGGCTCGGTTCGTCCGTCCGTTCGGTCGCGCCGGGCACGTTCTTTGAGGTGCCTGCGGTCGGCTCGCGCCGCCGGCGAATTCGCTTCCAAAAAGAACCCGGCTGGATACGATGCGCCCCCGAAGAGCAACAACCCGTCCGAGCCATGAA
>VHCN01000116.1 GCA_016871675.1 Verrucomicrobiota bacterium | reverse complement strand
ACCGCGAGCACGGCGAGTGGTTCGGCTACCTGCACCGCGATGGCCGCATCTCCTCGCGCGCGAAGGGGACGATTTACAAAGGCCCGTTCCACCTGCCGCGCATGCTCTGGTATTGCTGGCAACGGCTTGCGGGCGCCGCGGTGGGGCCCATCGCCAGGGCTGATAACCTTCGAACGTGATGCACCTCCTGCTTGCCGCGGCCGGCTGCGGACCGCTTCTGATTGAGGAGCTTCGCCAGGCCCAACCTTCCGCGCGCCACAAACTCCGGGACGAACGGTGGGTCGAGAGCGACACCCCGCTTGAGGAAGCGTGCGGTCACGGCTTGGCGTTCGCGCGGCAGGTGTTCGTCGAGGCGCGCGCGTGTGCGGCGGCTTCCGTGCGCGAGTGGAGCACGCTGTTGGCCGGGGCGGTTCGTTCGCGAGTGCCGGACGGGATGCCCTGGCGCGTTCACGTCGCGCCCTGCTACGGCGAAGGGACGGCGGGAAGCCATCGGTGCGAACTCATCCTCGAAGCGATGCGTTCCGCCTTGAAGCGAAGCGAGCGACGTCGGTTGAAGGCCCTGGTTGATGCCGCGACGCCGTTTTCATCGGCGGACTCGCTTGTGCAACTTGCGCTGACCGCGCCTGACCGCGGACTGATTTCCGCAGCCGCGGCGCCGGTTCCGTTCGAGTGCCGGCGGGTGATGTCGCCGTTCCCGCTGGGGGAAGTCCCGGTCGCGAGCGACAAGGCGGCGCCATCGCGGGCGTTCGCCAAACTCGTCGAGGCGGAACTGCGACTCGGCCGGCGCATCGAACCGGGTGAAATGTGCGTGGACCTCGGCGCGTCGCCGGGAAGCTGGAGCTACGTGGCGCTGCGCCGCGGGGCGCGCGTGACCGCCGTGGACCGCTCGCCGCTCCGCGACGACCTGATGCGCGAGCCACGGCTGGAGTTCCAGCGCGGCGACGCTTTCAAGTTCGAGCCGGCTGCGCCTGTGGACTGGCTGTTGTGCGACGTGATTGCCGCGCCGGAGCGAAGCATCGGGGTGCTGCTCGACTGGTTGCGGGAGCGCCGGATGCGGCGCTTCGTGGTGACGATCAAGTTCAAGGGCTCCTCAGACTACGCGAAGCTCAACGAACTGAAACAGGAACTGCCCGCACTGTGCGATGAGTGGTTCCTCACGCGGCTGTGCGCAAACAAGAACGAGGTGTGTGTGGCCGGGGAGTTGGGGAGCCACGGAATGACCTGACCGGTTGCTTCAATCCCAGGGATTTCAGGAATCTGGATTTCGAATACTCCAAGCAGCAAAGCCCGCAGGTGTTCCGGGTGCAGCAAGGCGGGAAACCCGCGCCGCAACCAACGCCTCGGCCACCTCGGCTGCCTGTCGTCAGTGCGGCACGAGCTTCACCTCGTGCTTCTGCGCGTCGATGGCAAACTTGAATCCAGGCGGAGGCGTGGGCAAACGGTCAAGGATCCTCGCTTGCACCAATTGGTCCAACGATTGAGGCACACCACCGCGCTGGTCTTCCCACGTTGTGAGTGCGTCAGTCAGCAGGCGCGCCATCTGTTGAGGCGTAGTCGCCGTCGCCGACTTGAAAAGTGCTTGGTCCGCAGGCTTGACTGCTTGTGGTGCCGCGCGACTCGGAGCTTGCACTGGGTCAGACTGGGTCGCCACTGGTTTCTTGCAACCGCAAGCGACGAATGCCGTGAGCAGGACTGAGTAGAATCCGATTCGGACTGAGGGCATCATGAGCGACAAGCGAGGAACGGCACCTAAACTACATCCGGTCCCACTTCCACTTTGGGTCGTATTGGCCGTTCCCAGGGTTTGGACTGGTCGTTGAGTTGCCAGTGGCCGGCCCGCCGCCTGGAGCCACACCGGGGAAATAGGAGCCCCACGTGCCTGACCCGCCCAAACCCATCCAGCTCACTGGTTGGCTCTCCGCGTGGCCGTCCACGAACGCCATGTTGCATCGCTTCAGGTGACGATTGAATGGACGAAGAGGGAGACTGGCGTTTGCCCATGAGGTAGTGTTCTCGGGAGTCCTGAACAGCAAGTAGTCCCAAGGCTGAGTGCTGGGCGAGGCCGCAGCCGCTTGAGCCGGTGTGAACTCGACCCAGTTGTCCGGAAAGACTGTGTTCGCATTGGGCACGAGCGCAATGTCCGCGTAGTGCACTGTGTCGTCAGGTCGGTTGATGTCGATGACGCGGACCTTGGCCGGAACCCCATTGCGGCCTGCAGGGTTATTCAAATAGCGCGAGAGGCTGTTGAAGTTGATGCCGATGCCCCAGTTGTTCGAGTTTCCACGAACGAACGGATCCTTGATCGCCACGCAATTGAAGTTCTTCTCGACCTTGGTCATGTGGCCTGCAAGCAAGTCGGGCCACGTAACCGCCTGCTGCCCACCGACGGGCCATGGGAGCATCAGCGGCAGGCGGATGCCCGGCGGCAGCGCGCTCGGCGGCGTCACGTCATACGCCAGTTGCACGAGCGTGTCGTCGTTGTCCCCGTAATACATCGTCGAGGCCAGCCCGATCTGCTTCATGTTGTTCATGCACGAGATGGCGTGGCCCTTGGACTTGGCTTTCGACAAGGCCGGCAGGAGCATCCCGGCGAGGATCGCGATGATCGCAATGACAACCAGCAATTCAATGAGCGTGAACGCGCGTTGGCCTTGGCGGGCCATTATGGACACTTTCATGGGGCGAATTTGAAACTGGGTCTGCGGAGACGCTGGACGTGTTGCCGGACCATGTCAAGGTCGCGGCCGGGTTCGGGACGGTCGCGCGCGTCCTGCCAACCTACTTCGGGCCCGACAACAAGTCGGCGATCGGCTCGCCGGCTTGCGGGGTCGCGGCATTGTAGTCCTCGCCGAGCAGCTTCGCCACGGTCGCGGCGATCTGGGACTGTGTGACGGGGGGCACGTTCTCGCGTTCGCCGAGCGGCGCGGTGTCCGGGCCGAGCGCCGCAATCCAGATGCCCGAGGCTTCGGGGATGTTCTTCCCGTGATTCTTCCACGAGAGGTTGCCCGCCCCGCGCCCGTGGTCGGTGGTGATGATCATCGTGGTCGTGTCGCGATACTCGGGAAGCGATTGCGCCAGTTCCCAAAGCTGCCGGAGGTAGCGGTCCACCCCGCGCGCGGACTTCAAGTAGAGGTCGTAGCGGCCCTCGTGTGCCCACTCGTCGGTCTCGTCGAACGTGATGTAGATGACACGCGGCTTCGCGGTGCGGATGTGGTGCAATGCCGCCTGCTGGATGAACACGTCGAACGTCATCTCGCCCCACAGCGACGTCATCTCCGCGACGAGTTCCTCGAGGTGCGCCTGGCGCGGATTGACCTTCGGGTCGGTGACCTTCTCGAGTCCCGTCCACACCGGGATGCCGCTGCGCTGGGTGTTGACGACGAAAGGCACGACGTCCCAGTTCGCGAAGGCCGCGACGCGCCCGCGAAACGCCGGCTTGTTGTGAAGCCACTCAAGCACGGTCACGTTCGCGTTCGGGATTTTCTTGTTGCTGTCGATCCGCGCGTCCGCGAAGCCCGTGAGCATCTCGCTGTAGCCCGGATACGAGAAGTTCTGCCCGTTGGTCACGCGCGCCACGCTGCCCTTGCGCTGGTTGCCGAAGACCTGCCCGCGCTTCGCGATTTCCGTCCAGAAGAACGGCATCAACGCCTCGCGCCGCGCCCCGGGCGTGTCGCGCCAGAAGTCCTTGCGCAGCTCGTTGGTCCTGGCCACGCCGCCGAATTCCTTCGAGATCAACTGCTCCTCCGCTCCGGTGAAGACTTCCTGCCATCGCAGACCGTCCGTCATCACGAAGAAGATGTTGCGCGTCCTGGTCGCGGGCGCTGCGTCCGCGTCGAGGAACCCGGAGAGTGCCACGAGCAACCCGGCGAGGATTCGGAATCGGTTGAAGTTCACACGCCCATCGAGTCGGAACCACGCCGCGGCGTCAATGCCCTTCGTTGTCCAGCAGGAGCCCGACGCAGCCCAAGGCGGCGCCCGTGAGCACGGCGGCAACGCAGACAACGACATCCCCAACGCCGAGGCTCCCGCCGCGCGTGAACGCGAACCACGCGGCAACGGCGCACAGCGCGACGTCCGCGACGAGGAGCGCCGGTTTGAGTCGAGCGAGTTTCTGGTGCGCCCGCGAGAGCCGCGCCTCGGCGTCCGCATCCGGAATGCGCGGATTGACCAGCCGTTGAAAACCCTCGCTCAGTTCCCCCTGCGCCTGCGGCGTCGCCCCGCCCGCGGCGGGACGTCCGGCGACAGGTTGCCCCTGCATCAGTTCGCCGAGACCGCGGCCGAGGACAGGCTTGGACACAGCGGCAGCGTGGTGGAGTCGCCGGGAGGCTTCAACACAAAGTTGTTCTCAGCGTCGGGTGGCCGCGTGGCGATCGCGGCATCGAGCGCCAAGTCGGCGGCCTGTTGATACAGCACCAGATGCGAGGAGGAAACATCGAGCCCCTCGCTCACATTGTCGAAGCCCGCCACGCAGCCGTCGTCCGGCAACACGGCGCCGAGCTTGATCGAGACCCCAGCAGGTCATTGGGCGTGTTTTCGTGCTGCGTTCGATTGAGTCGCCGCAGCGCGACACGGCCGGCGGCGGCCAGGTTCGGCAAAAGGCCGGGCACCGCGAGAAGGAGGATCGTGAGAAAAGCCGCGCGTTTCTTCTCCATCAGTATTTCGGAAAGATCGCCGGGCTCGGGAAGCGTTCTTCGGCGCTGGTGTCACGCAGGAACTCCTCCCTGGG
Source organism: Verrucomicrobiota bacterium (assembly GCA_016871675.1). NCBI lineage: Bacteria > Pseudomonadati > Verrucomicrobiota > Verrucomicrobiota bacterium. Next base: position 50 of record VHCN01000116.1, on the reverse strand, counting down.
CACCTGGACTTGGGGCCAGCTGCCGGGGCGGACGCGGACGACGCGAGTGG
>VHCN01000115.1 GCA_016871675.1 Verrucomicrobiota bacterium | reverse complement strand
GTGAAGTTCCGGACTGTGTGTCGCGACGCAGATGATCCCGGCGCCGCGAGTCAAGAACCGGCCCTGCAACACCTCGGCTTCGGCTCGAGCAGTCGGGAGCGCTTGGCGTGCCGGCAAGCTGGGCCGCGAGCGGCGCGACGGTGTCGGACAACGGCACGACCAAGTCGATGACCATTCCCGTCGCGCCCGGCTATCGGTTTTTCCGGCTGCGCAAGCCGTGACGGCGAAAGTGGCAGCGTCTCACCATCCCATCGCGGGATCCGGATTTAGAGCGGGCTGACGGAACTCCTCCCGGAGTGGAAGAAACCCGGCGCGCCCGGCGGCTCACCGACGTAAGCGGGGACGTCATCCGCAAGGCGCTCGCCTGACCGCGGCGACACTCCGCGCTCGCGCCCGGTGTTCGCGCCTGCTATCACCCCGCGGCATGAAAGCCCTCCTCGGACTGTTCTCGCTCGCCGCGGCCACTTCGCTCCACGCCGCCCCTTACGACCTGCTGCTTCGCAACGGGCGCGTCGCCGACGGCTCGGGAAATCCAGCTTACTTCGCGGACGTCGCCGTGAGGGACGGCCGCATCGCCGCCATCGGGAAACTGGCCGGGGACGCGAAGCGCACGGTGGATTGCAAGGGGCACTTCATCGCGCCGGGTTTCGTGGACGTCCACACGCACGCCGAGGGCATCGAGGACTTGCCGCTCGCGGAGAATTTCGTGCGCATGGGCGTGACCACGCTGGTGCTCGGCAACTGCGGCGGCTCCAAGCTCGACCTCGACGCCTACTTCAAGGAGCTCGAAGCCACAAACATCTCCGCAAACGTCTGCTCGCTCATCGGCCACAACACCGTGCGCTCGTCCGCGATGGGCGGGAGCTTCATGCGCCCGCCGAACGCCGACGAACTCACGAAGATGAAATCGCTCGTCGAGAAGGCCATGAAGGACGGCGCGGTCGGCTTGAGCACGGGGCTCATCTATTTGCCGGGGTCATTCGCGAAGACGGACGAGATCGCGGCGCTTGCGCGCGTGGCGGCCGCGCGCGACGGCATCTACTCGAGCCACATGCGGCATGAGGACACGCGCATTCAGTCCGCGCTTGAGGAGCTCTTCACCATCGCGCGCGAGGCGGGCATCCGGGCGAACATCTCGCACATCAAGCTGAGCGGGAAGGCCGCCTGGGGCCGCACGGCCGAGGTGCTCGCGGCGATCGAACGGGCGCGCGCCGCCGGGCTCGACATCACGCAGGACCAGTATCTTTATCCCGCGAGCAGCACGAGCATCAGCACGCTCATTCCCGGCGAGTTCCGCGAGGGCGGGTCGAAGGAGTTTTCCGAGCGCCTCGCCGACCCGCGGAAGAAGGCCGAAATGGTGGCCGCGATGAAGAAGGCGATGCTCGCCCGCGGGCACGAGAGCTACGACTACGTCGCCATCGCCAGCTACCGGCGCAACGCGCAGCTCAACGGGCTTCGGCTGCCCGAGGCCGCAAAAAAGGTGCGCGGTTCCGCGACGCTCGACGACCAGATCGAGCTCGTGCTCGACATCCAGAACCACGGCGGCTGCTCGTGCGTGTTCTTCGGCATGGATGAGCAGGACTTGCAGAAGTATCTCGCCCACCCGAACACCATGTTCGCGAGCGACAGCGGCGTGCGGAAGTTCGGCGAGGGCGTCCCGCACCCGCGCGGCTACGGCAACAACGCGCGCGTGCTCGGCCGCTACGTGCGCGAATTGAAACTGCTCACGCCCGAGGATGCCGTGCGTCGCATGAGTTCCCTCCCGGCGACGACGTTTCGCTTGAATGACCGCGGCTTCATCCGCGTTGGCGCATGGGCGGACCTTGTGGTCTTCAATCCCGCGACCGTGAAGGACAACGCGACCTTTGAATCGCCGCATCACTACGCCACCGGGTTCAAGCTCGTCACGGTCAATGGCGTTCCGGTCGTCGAGGACGACCAGCACACGCAGGCGCGGCCCGGGAAATGTCTCCGTCATGAGCCTGCCAGGTAGCTCCGACGCCCGCTTGCGCGATGCGATCGCGAATCGCGGGATTCTCGACGCGGGAGCCGGGCGGGTTCCTCGCGATGCGGGTTACTTCTCCAGCCCCAGCAGCTTCAAACTGTCGCGGTGGATCATCGCCTCGATTTGGTTCACGTCGAGGCGCGGGAGCTTCGTGCCTTCGAGCATGTCGTTGAGTTTGCGGAGGCCCTCGATCGACGCGTTCACCGTCGTGAACGGGTAGTCGGTGCCGAAGAGGAGCTTGTGCCACACGCCGTATTCCTGCGCGAGCATCAGGCTGTGGTAGAGCTGGAAGGGCCGGTAGTGCAGCGCGCTCACGTCGGCGAAGACGTTGTCGTGCTTGCGAATCGTGACGACGCACTCGGCTTCGTAGGGATGGCCGAGGTGCGCGAGGATGATTTTGACGCCGGGGAATTTCAGCGCGACCGGCTCGATGAGGCGCGGCAGCGTGAAGGCCAGCGGTGCCTGGGCGATGAAGGTCGTGCCCGCGTGAAGCAGCACGGGCAGGCCGCGTTGCTCGGCGTAGCGCCAGAGCGGGGCCAGGCGCGGGTCGTCCATGCTGAAGCCGGCATACATCGGCAGGAGCTTGATGCCGCGCAGGCCGAGTTCCTCGTGGCCCGCCCGCAGCTCGCGCTCCCAGCCGTCCTGCGTCGGGTCCACGGAGAGGAAGCCGATGAGCCGGTCCGGATGCGCGGCGACGTAGTCCGCGACGTGGCGGTCATCCACCCACAAGCCGCTCAGGCGCGCCTTGCCGCCGAAGACGATGGTGCGCGTGTCCGCCGGCGCGCTGGCCGCGTAGTCCTCGAACCGCACGCGCAAGTCCACCGGCTGCCCGCCCCGCGCCCGCTGCGCCTGCCGGATGAAGTCGGCGGAGAAGTCCTCCGGGAACCGCCAGCAGTGCCGGTGGGTGTGGCCGGTGAAACCGTATGCTTCCAAGGTGAATCGCGCAGGAATTCGTCGCAACGCAATCAACCTTCGGGGCTTTGACAGCACCCCCCAGCCCATTACACTCGCCCCATGCCCCAAGTGTTCAATGCCGCATGAAGGCGAAGCTCACAACCGAGATCGAAAGATCGCTGAATCAGATTGAAGAGCACTCCAAGAAGCGGCTAACGGCGGTTGGTAGTTCATGAGCATTCTAGTCATTCCATGCTTCATCCGAGCCCAATCGGACGTGGATTGCCTACACAGGCTGCTCGACAGCGTTCGGGGCCAGTCGAAGCCGTTTGAGAAGGTTTACGTGGTGGACGATGCGAGCCCGCTTAAGTATGAAGTCGGTCGTCACTCCGTGGAGCATATTGTTCTCGAAAGTAACGGCGGGCCAGCCCGAGCGAGGAACGTCGCTATCAACAGGGCCTTGGAGGATAAGGCGGAACACATATTGTTCACCGACCACGACTGCATTCTCGAAACGGATTGGAACGCGGAGATGACATCATTCTTGATCCGGACGGAGTTCGCAGCCGTTGGAGGCATGACTTACTCGTGGGGCAAGACCTTGTTGGACTACTATCACGACATCAACGGCACGCTCGCGGGCAAATGGCTGCTGCCGGACAGGAAGGAGCTTTGGTATATGCCTTCGCTGAACTTTGGCATGAAGGCCTTCGCAGCCGAGCAGTTTCCGTTCGATGAGAGGTTTCCGAGCGCCGCAGGCGAGGACGTGGACCTCTGCCTGCGCCTTCGCAGCAAATACAAGATCGGTTTCTGCCCAACCGCGAAACTCTGGCACGATTACGGATACAAGAGCACCATCACGGGCTTTGCACGGTTCGTGCGCCTGTTCAAAAAATACAAAAGTTCAAGCGCCACACTTTACGAAGGGCACACCGTGCTGATGTGGGACTCATCCGAATCCATCTACGAGGGAAACATCCATGAGCCTCGTTTACAGGTTTAAGGCCAACCACCCGAATTTTACCCATACGCTCCAAGATTACGTCGGAGAAATGGTGCCATTTGCTAGGCGGGTGAAGAACCCGCTCCTCGTCGCCCCGCTGGTATTGCTGAAGTCAATCGAGTGGAGCATCTATCGTTGGCACAAGACGCCGCTCCGCAGGCTCTACGGGATCAAGAGCAACGAACTGATCTACATGATCACCAATGCCTGCAACGACCGCTGTCCGAAATGTGGCATCTGGGAGCGGCCGGAACCCAAGAACCAGCACTTGATGATCAACCATTTCATCACCTGCCTGAAGCGGCTCCATCACAACCTGTATCAGGTGACGCTGACCGGCGGTGAGCCTTTGCTGTTCAAGCGAGACGTCGTGCTCATCGCCGAAGAGGCCAGGAAACTCGGCGTGCCGATGGTGACTGTCACCAACGCGCGGTTGCTGGATGAGACGTTCCTCACACACTACAAGGAACTGGGCCACATTCTGGTCATCTCGATTGATTCAGTGGAGAGGAGCAAGTGGAACGAATTCAGGGGCACCGTGAGCTTTGACATCGTCATGCCGAAGATTCTGCTGGCGAAGCGGATTTTGGGTGATCAGTTGCGCATCCAATCCGTGCTTTCCAAGGAGTCAGAGAAGGAAATCCCGAAAGTCGCCGAGTGGTGCCGGCAGCATGGGTTGCAGCACAATGTCCAACTGTATCAGGACTTCGGAGCCTACAACTGGAACAACGCGGTCACTCCGAAGGAGATGGTGGACGACGGGACTCCCTGCGCGGCGAGGAAAAACATCTGCATCTACCCAAACGGCGACGTGGTGAAATGCTTCGATCACCGCCGAATCCCACTCGCCAAAGAGCCGCTTGGCAACATCGCCAAGCAAGACATCATTGAG
>VHCN01000114.1 GCA_016871675.1 Verrucomicrobiota bacterium | reverse complement strand
TGTTCTCGACCTTGCCCATGCCGCCGACCGCGAGCACCGCGCCGTCGGGCGAGAAGGCCAGCGAACGGATGCCGCCGATGCTGTGGATGCGCTGCCGCGGGTCCCACGTGTAACAGCCCGGCGCTTCGAGGGTCTTCACCGGTTTGCCGGTGGCGACGTCCCACACGACGATGTGGCCGGCCTTGTCGCCCGTGGCCAGCAGCCTGCCGTCGGGCGAGAAGGCGCACGTGTGCAGCATCGAGTCGAAGTTGTGCGGCGTCATCGGCGCGTGGCCCTTCAACTCGTGGCGCAGTTTGCCCGTTGAAGCCTCCCACACGCGCGCGACCATGTCGTCCGCGACGCTGGCGACGAGTTTGCCGTCCGGCGACGCGAGCACGCGGCGAATCCAGCGGTCGTGGGCCTTCTGCGCGCGGAGCTGTTTGCCTGCGGCCGTGTCCCACCAAATCAACCGCCGGTCGTAGCCGCCACTGACGAGCTGGCCGCCCGCGAGCGCGACGCCGGTGACGTAGCTCGTGTGGCCCTCGCCCTCGAACTTGCGCGCCTCGCCCTTCTCGGACATGGCGTCCACGTCATACACGCCGGCGTCCGAGCTGCCGAAGTAGAGCCGCGTCGAGTCCGGCACGCGCGCGAGGCACAGCGCGACGTCCGAGCGCTTGAGTTCTTTCAGGAGTTTGAGGGAGATGTCGGGCATGGATTCTACCCATTTTGTTCTTCGTTCAGCGCATGGCTAGTCCATTCACTCGAATTCATGGAAGCGTCGGTGCCATTGCAGGTAGGCGCGGGTTGGCTGTGGTAAGTCAGAAAGCTTCGCCGAGGACGGGATGCCGATTGCGTTCCGGTCAGCGAGGGAAAAGTCCGGGGAAAAGATCATCTCGCCGGCGTCCGAGAACGAAACAAGTCCGTGCTCGAAAGCAAGGTCGATGTGTCCCGCGGGATCGGTTCGATACGCGCCGCGGGCTCCCATCTCCTCGCATACGTCGTGATACGTGCTCATTGGTTATTGGCCGAACGACCCAAGCTCGGCGACGGCTGTGACGAAGCGCGCCGATTGCGATCACTGGCGAAACTCCCGTCTCAAGTGATTCTGATTCGTGTCCATTCGTGGTTTCAGTTTCACGCCAGCACTTCCTTGATGGGCTTGATGCCGGGATTGACCAGCGGCACGGGGCGCGCGCCGACGTGGTATTCCTTGTTGTGCTTGATGCCCGCGGCTTCGAGCACGGTGGCGAAGAGTTCGCCCGCGCCCGCTTCGCCTTCGGCGACTTCGTTGCCGTCCTTGTCCGTCCTGCCGAAGACCGCGCCGCCTTGCACGCCGCAGCCGGCGAGCGCGACGCTCCACGCCTTCGCAAAGTGGTCGCGGCCGAGGCTGGCGTTGATGGTTGGCGTGCGCCCGAATTCGCCCATCGCGACGATGAGCGTGTTCCCGAACAGCCCGCGTTCCTTGAGGTCGTCCATCAGCGCGGACATCACGCGATCAAGCTCGGGCACCATTTCCTGGTGCGTCTCGAAGTTCTGCCCGTGGCTGTCCCACCACGCGCGGCTCACGCGCACGAAGGGCACGCCGGCCTCGACCATGCGCCGGGCCATGAGCGTCTGCTCGCCGAACAGCGTGGGGCCGTAGCGCTCGCGCGCCTTCGCGGGCTCCTTCGAAATGTCGAAGAGCTTCTCGCTGGCCATCAGGCCATGGACGCGCGCGTAGGCGTTGGCGTGGCTGCGCACTTCGCCCGTGTCGCGGCCGAGCGCGAACTGCCGTCCGAGCAGCGCCTGCAACTGGGCGCGCTCCTCGTGCTGCTGTTCGGTGATGCCATCGGGGCGGTGCAGGTTCGGCGGCGTGTTCTGCTCGTGGAGGTTCATCGGGTTGAAGCGCGCGCCGAGGAAGGACGCCGTCGGCTGCGCCATGCCTCGCCCCTCGGTGGCGGTGTAGAAGGACACGTAGTCCGGCACCTGGCTGTCGGCGCGGGCGAGTTCGCGCGCGACGATGGCGCCGAGGTCGGGATACTTGAGGGCGGGCTCGTCGTTGCGGCCGCGGTGCATGAGCTTGGCGGCGCCGCCGTGGTCGGCGTTCTTCGTGTTGAGGGAACGGATGAGGCAGACGTCCTTCATGCGCTTCGCCATGAGCGGCATGAGTTCGCAGATGCGCGTGCCGGGAACGCTCGTGGGAATCTCGGCGAACGGCCCGCCGGTGGCGCGGCCGGGCTTCGGGTCCCACGTCTCAAGCTGGCTCGGCCCGCCCGCGAGCCAGAGCAGGATGACGCGGCGGCCGGATTGTTTCAGCGAGTCGGTGAGTTGCTTCTCTGCGAAGGCGTGGACGGCGCCGCTCGTGCCGAGCAGCGAGGACGCGCCAAGGAAGGTCGAGCCGAGGAACGCGCGGCGCGTGAGATCGTGCGCGGCAGAGCCGCAGAAGGGGCGCGAGGTGTTCATGGGACGATGTTGGGAGTGTAGTTGGACACGGCCGGGTTACAAGCCTCGCGACGCGGAACTTTGACGTGACTCAACGCCTTGCCAGTCGACAAATTGTCATGGGGCCTCCGGCCCGTTTCGGGCGTCCAGCGGGCGTGGAGGAACCCGGGTTGCGCCCCGCCGGCCGGTCCGTGGAGAAATTCCCCCTTGCTTCGACCGGGTCGGTCCGTATTCTCGCGCTCCGCCTGAGCCCGGCGTGTGCCGGTGCTCGTTGAGGCTGAGAAACGACCGTCAACCCACAACCTGACCCCCAACCTCTGTTGCCACCGCAACGACGGTTCCGTTAGGCAATGGAGCTTCAGTCCCGCGCCAGCGGGCCCGCAAGCCTCCCCATCCGAAAGACCACCCAGCATGCTCACCATGGAAGAAGCCCTCAAGCACAGCGACATGCGCTTTGCCGCGGGCGAAATCGTCAAGGGCACCATCATCGAAGTCCGCAGCCGCGAAGTCCTCGTGGACATCGGCTACAAGTCCGAGGGCGTCGTCTCCGGCGCCGAGTTCGAGGACATCAAGGCCGTCAAAATCGGCGACCAAGTGCCCGTGCTGATCGAGCGGCTTGAGGACAAGGACGGCAACGTCGTCCTGTCCAAGGAGAAGGCCGAGTTCAAGCAGAACTGGGACAAGATCCTCACCATTTGCAACGAGGGCGGCACGATCACCGGCAAGGTGAAGGCGATCGTCAAGGGCGGCCTGCTCGTGCACATCGGCGTCGAGGCGTTCCTGCCGTCGTCGCAGATCGACATCATCCCCCCCAAGAACCTCGCGCTGTTCGTCGGCAACAGCTACGACTTCAAGGTCGTCAAGATCAACCAGGAGCGGCAGAACATCGTCCTCTCACGCCGCGAGCTCATCGAGCAGGAGCGCACCGAGCGCCGCTCCAAGCTGCTGGCCGAGATGGCGCCCGGCGACATCCGCAAGGGCACGGTCAAGAACATCACCGACTTCGGCGCGTTCATCGACCTCAACGGCATCGACGGCCTGCTGCACATCACCGACATGAGCTGGGGCCGCCTCGGCCACCCGAGCGAGTTGCTCAAGGTCGGCCAGGAACTCGACATCGTCGTGCTCGACATCAACAAGGAAAAGGAGCGCGTCTCCCTCGGCCTCAAGCAGAAGTCCTCCAACCCGTGGGACAAGATCGAGAACAAGTTCCCCATTGGCGCGAAGGTCAAGGGCAAGGTCGTCAACCTCGTCCCCTATGGCGCGTTCGTGGAACTCGAACCCGGCGTCGAAGGCCTCGTGCACGTCACCGAGCTCTCGTGGACCAAGCGCATCTCCAAGCCCAGCGACGTCCTCAAGCAGGGACAGGACGTGGACGCCGTGGTGCTCGGCATCAACCGCGACGAGCAGAAAATCTCGCTCGGCATCCGCCAGCTCGAAAGCAACCCGTGGGACCAGGCGCAGGGCAAGTATCCGCCCGGCACCCGCATCAAGGGCAAGGTCCGCAACCTCACCAGCTACGGCGCGTTCATCGAGCTCGAGGAAGGGCTCGACGGCATGGTGCACGTGTCCGACATCTCGTGGACGCGCAAGATCAACCATCCGTCCGAAGTCTTCGAGAAGGGCGACGAAGTCGAGGCGACGGTGCTCGAGGTGGACAAGGCCAACCAGCGCATTTCGCTCGGCGTCAAGCAGCTCTCCGAGGACCCGTGGTCGAACATCGACAAGTTCTACAAGGTCGGCGACGTCGTCAGCGGCAAGGTCAGCAAGCTGGCCAGCTTCGGCGCGTTCGTCGGCTTGCAGCACGACATCGACGGCCTCGTGCACATCTCGCAAGTCAGCGAGGAGCGCGTGGACAAGATCAAGAACGTGCTCCAGCCCGGGCAGGACGTGACCGCGCGCGTCATCAAAATCGACAAGGGCGAGCGCCGCATCGGCCTCTCGATCAAGGCAGCCAACTACACCACCGAGCAACTCAAGGAAGAGCAGAAGATGCTCGACTCGCTCAAGCCCGGCGAAGACCTCGTCGCGCTGCAGCACGCGTTCGACGCCGCCGACGAGGTGCGCGACGCGGAGAAGGCGGAGAAAGCCGAGAAGCCGCAAGCGTAGGGCGGCTTCGAACCAGATCACCGCGGCGGGCTGGAAACGGCCCGCCGCGTTCTTTTTGGGGAATCGGGTCGGCTGGATCCGGCCCGTCACTTTGAAGCACGGGCGAGCCACTGCTGGACGGTGGCCTTCAAAGCCGCGCGCCCTTCGGCGTCGAGCCCGCGCGGGTCGAAGCGGAGCCGGTAATGCAATGCAAGCGGCTCGCGCAGGGCGCGCACATGCGCGAGCGACGCGCGTTCGAGCCGCGCCAGCCACGCGCCGAACGTCTCGCCCGGCAGGCGGGCAAAGCCCATGCGTTCGAGCGCGTACTCGGCCGCGTAAAAGTCGGAGTCGAGTCCCGGCCACGCCGTCGCCGGCTCGTGGGTGCCG
>VHCN01000113.1 GCA_016871675.1 Verrucomicrobiota bacterium | reverse complement strand
TGACCCCTTCGAGCAGAAGAACCTCGCCGCGACTGAGCCCGCGGTGCTCCAGCGTTTAATGCAGGGCCTTGTCAGCGGCCTCGAAAAGCAGCGCGCCGTCTATCCCGTGGACCGCGCCACTCGACAACCTTCGAAGCCGAGAATGCCTTGAGCCATCGTGCGACGCACACCCAGCCACGCTCACGACCCGCAGGACGAATGCGGCGCCATCATTTCGTCTTGGCGGAAGGCGCCTCGCCCGCGGCTGCCTTCGGCCATGCCACGTGTCCCGTCGCCTTGAGTTGTGCGCTGAACAACGTGTGGCCGGCCGTGATGTAAAGCGTGTCGAGCGACTTGCCGCCGAAGCAGAGGTTCGTCACTTCATCAATCGCGACGGGCATGAAGTCCACAAGCCGCCCCTCGTGCGTGAGCACGTAGATGCCGCCCTTCATCTCGATGGTTTCGTTCGGCGGCGAAGGCATCCATCGGCCCGCGGCCACCCATACGCGGCCTTCCCTGTCCACCTTGCACCCGTCGCCGCCGCGACCGCGGCCGAAGTCGAACAGCTCCTTGCGCGACTTGGGCAGCACGTTGCCCGCGGCGTCGAGCTCGAAGCGCCACACCTTGCGCGTGCCGAACTGGCCGTTGTTGTTGTCCACCACGAACAGCCACTTGTCATCCGGCGACACCGCGACGCCGTTGGGGCGGTCCACCTCGGCCGCGAGCACGCGCGCGACCCGGCCCGGCTCATCGATGCGATAGACACCCTCGATCGCCGCGCCGCCCGGCGTCTTCTGCTCGATCCCGTCGCGAGAACCGTAACGCGGGTCCGTGAAATAGATGCGGCCCCGCGAGTCAATGGTCAGGTCGTTCGGGGAGTTGAGCGGCTTGCCGTCGAAGCTGTCCGCGAGCACCGTGATTCTGCCGTCAGCCTCGGTGCGCGTGACGCGACGGTTGCCGCCGAACGCCGCGCCCTCGCACGCGACGAGCCGGCCTTCGTGATCGAACAGCAACCCGTTCGCGCGTCCCGACGGCTGGCGCCACACCTCGAACGAACCGTCCAGCCGGCGGCGCATGATGCGGTTGTTCTCCACGTCGCTGAAATACACCGAGCCATCCGCATGAAAAGCCGGCCCCTCGACGAACGCGACCTGCCCCTCGATCTTGACCGGCGCGCCGGTATTGAAGACTTGCGCGAAGCCCGCGAGCGAGAACATCGCGGCAGCGCACGACGCGGCGCGCACCATTCCGGGGCAGTTCATTGGCATGGAGCGATTCAACGGGCGCCTTGGCGGTTTGGCAAGCATGCAGCGCGGCGCAGGCGCGCCCGCGCCACTACATGCGTGCAAACTCCCAACCCCTGCCCTCGTAGCCGAACGGAAAAACTCCCGGATGCAACACCTCGGCGAGGATTTCCAGTGAGTTCACGAGCCGCGGACCTGGGCGGTTGAAAAACTGGCCCCCATCCGCGATCACGACCCGGCTGGACTTCACTGCACGCAACTGCTTCCAGCCAGGACGCGACGCGAGTGCACCGAGTTCACGACGCGTCCGCGCGATGTCGAAACCGCATGGCATCAAAACCAGCACGTCGGGATTGCGCGCCACGATCTCCTCCCACTTCATCCACGACGAGTGCTCGCCGGCCTTGCCAAAGAGATTGACACCACCCGCGAACACGACGAGTTCAGGCACCCAGTTCCCCGAGGCCATCAACGGGTCGAGCCACTCGACGCACGCCACCGTCGGCCGGTTCGTCATCAGCGCCGTCTTCATCAGGATGTCCACGCAGCGGTTCTTGAGGGCGCGCACGGTTTCCTTCGCCCGATCCTCAAGCGCGAGCGACGCGGCGATGCTCGTGAAGTCCGACCACAAATCCGCGAGACGCACCGGCGAGAGTGCGACAATCTTCGGCGGGCGAAACAACTTCGCCGCAACCTGCCCGACCTCGGCAAGGCTCACCGCGCAGACCTCGCACTGCGCCTGCGTGAGAATCACGTCGGGGCAGAGGTCGCGAATGAGCGGCGAGTTGAGGGAATACAGCGGGCCGCTGGACGCCTTGAACTGGGCCGTGACTTGCCGGTGAATCTCCCCGCTCGCGCCCGCCACATCGAACCGCGGGTTCGTGCAACTCGGCAAGGTGCGCACCCCCGCGGGGAAATCACATTCGTGCGACCTCCCGACGAGCCGGTCGCGCGCCCCCAGCGCACAAACAATCTCCGTAGCCGCCGGCAGGAGCGAAAGGACGCGTTGGCTCACGGACAAAGTAGAGAGTCGAGGGAGCCGCCAGGCAATGCCCAACTGAGATCTCTGCAAAACGTGTAGCGTCAAGGCATGCGCCTCGGCGGAGCATGCCAGATTTCTCCGAAAGTCCTGCCACAGGCAGGACACAACACCGACGCGAGATGGGTTTTGCAGCGGTCTCCAACCAAGCGAAGCGGCGGCAGCGCTACTGGGACCTGTGCGCCACCTGTGAAGGCCCCGTCGATTCGAGCCGCTGCGACTCAAGTCTCGCGCTGCGCCCGTTCGGGCGACCCGGGCGGGCTCGGAAGAACTGGCAGCCTGAAGAATGCCCCTCGACTGCGGAGTTCACTTCCCATCCACCTCCAACTCCCGCACGTTCGCTCCGGAGATTTCGTTGTCGCTGACTTGCGGCGGAGCGGCTGGCTTCCTGACGCGGAACGCCACACCCACCGCATCCTTCACCACGTTTCGCCGGGCCACGACGGTGGCGTTCTCGGCTGCGAGCGCGCAGCGCCAGCCGGTGAAACGATTGCCAGCCAACTCAACACTCGCGCCGGACAACGCCCACACCGCCTGTCCCGGCGGGCCGCCCTTGCGCGGCGTGCGGGTAAATTCGTTGCCCTCCGCGCGCACCCGTCCTGCCAGACGCAACCCGGCCACGCCGCCGCCGCGCAGCACGTTATTCGTGAAGTTTGCCGTCGCGCCCGCCGCGATCATCACGAGCGGCGGCAATCCCTCGCTGCGGGCCAGTTCGTTGCCCGTGGCCGCGATGTTCCACCCCGCGTTCACGCCGAGCGCGACCGCCGCATTTTCAAGCAGCCGGTTGCCGCGGAGTGTCGCGGTGTTCGTGCCGTCGCCCGCGAGGCCGATGCCGGCGGACTTGTTCAACCGGCACAGGTTGCTGATGACCTGCGTGCCGTGCCCGGTCATCAGGCCGATGCCCGCGTCGGCGTTGCCCACGCACTCGTTGCCGAAGATGAGCGGACGCGCGTGGTCGCGCGCGCCGATGCCCGCCGCGGCGTTCCCGTGGCAACGGTTGAAACGCAGCTCCGGCGCGGCCGACTCCTCGACGCCGATGCCGGCCATTCCATTGGTGAAGCAGTCATTGCGCTCGACGATGGGCCGCGTGTTCTCGCCGGTGCGGATGCCGATGCCCGCACGGCGGTTGTCGTGGCAAAGGTTGAACCGGACCGTCGGTGACGCGCCCTCGCTGATGCCGATGCCCGCGCGGATGTTGCCAAAGCAGCGGTTCGACTCGACCAGCGGGCTGGCGTTCTCGTGCCCGATGCCGGCGTAGAAATTCTCGAAGCAGGTGTTGCCGCGGATGACCGCCGTCGAGCCGTTCATCGACCCGATGCCGCCGCCCATGTTGCGATGGCAGATGTTGCTGACGATGAGCGGCGAAGTCTGCGCGCCGGCGACGCCGGTGATGGCAATTCCCGTGTAGCCGGTATGGCGCACGATGTTATTCCGCACCTCGCAATTCACGCCACGCACGCTCACGCCCGCGACGCCCGGCGCGCCGATATGCTCGTGCGCCTGCTCGTTGCCACGCGTGGCGAAATGCCGCTGCCACGCCGCGTCGTCGTAGCGCCCGACGTTTGCGACGGTGAAGCCGTCGAGCACCGCGCCCGCCGCCATCTCCACGCCTGCGCGCGGCTCGGGCGTGCCGCCGCCATCGATGACCGTGGCCTCCGCCCGCGCGAGGCCGATTTTGCCGGGCGCGTCGTCGCCCGCACTGCGCAAGGTGACGCCGGCCTTCAGCGTGACACGCTCGTGATACGTGCCCGCCGCGACCAAAACGGTGTCGCCGGACTTCGCAGCGTCCACGGCGGCCTGAATGCGCATGTGCCGCGACGGGACGTGGAGCGTGGCGGCGGGAATTGGTGGGACGAACAAGAGCGCAGCGAGGAGTCCGAGCGACGGTGGTTTCATTGCCAAGTCGGACGCACAGGCGGGCCGTGCAAGTCATCGTGAGCTCGTCACCACACCGAGTAGCGGAAGTAGCGGCGGTTGGTGGGCGCGACGGTGTGGGTGCGCCCGGTGGCGGGTTGGTCCAGGTGAAGGTGTAGGGAGGCGTGAGAATCTGCGCGAGCGTGTTGGTGCCCTCGTAGAACTCGACGGCGAAGATGCCGTCGGCGTCGGTGGCGCTGGCGGCGAGGACGATGTTGGTCAGGCTCACGAACTAGGCGTTGGTCGCGGGCGTGCCGGACGTGGCGGTGATGTTGAGCGGCGTGCCGTCGGCGACGGTCGTGGTCCAACTGCCGCCAACCGGACTGATGTTCTGGCTGTTCGCTCCGGACTTGCGCTCGTCCCTTCGAAACGACTCAATCACGCACCGACATGAAGAAACCCGCGAAGCCCGCCGCGCGCGCCATCTCACCGCAGCCGAAGCTCGTGCCCACCAGCTCGGGCATCAAGATCACCGCCATCGAGACGGTCATTCCCGACGACATCATGCCCGGCCTGCTGCTCGTGCGCGTGCACACGGACGCCGGGTTCATCGGCCACGGTGAGACTTACTACGCGCCGCACGCAGTGGCCGCGATGATTCACGATTGGATGGGCCGCCGGCTTCTCGGCGCAGACCCGCTGTCCATCGAGAATCACTGGCGCTTCCTCTACGAGCGCGCGAGCGCGTTTGGGTCTCGCGGGACGGAACTGCGGGCCATCAGCGCCATTGACCTCGCGCTGTGGGACATTCTTGGGCAGG
>VHCN01000112.1 GCA_016871675.1 Verrucomicrobiota bacterium | reverse complement strand
GTAAACAGGGCGCGCGGCTTCGATGAAGGCGGTGCTCTTCTCGCTGTCCGCCGAGTTGCCGGCTAGTAGCAGGAACGGGCGCGGGGCGATCATGGCAATCAACTCGTGGTGCTCCCGCGCGAAGCCGGGCTGCCGGATGCGCGGGCCGAGATACCACGGCGCGTCCCAGTTGCTGAAGGTCAACCCGATGCCGCCTTCGCTGAAGACAGCGACCTTGAACCGCTCGTCGAACGCGGAGGCGGAGAGATAGCCCCAGGAGTTCGCCGGGTTCTCCTCGCGAATCACGCCGGGCACGCCGACGCGATCAGGATGACAGCCCGTGAGCAAGGCCGCCCGCGTGGGCGAGCACACACACGAGTTCGCACGGAAGTTTTGAAACGCCATGCCCTGCGCGAACAACGAATCGATGTGCGGCGTGCGGATGTCCCTGGTGCCGAACGCCGAGTAGTCGGCGCGTCCAAGGTCGTCGCAGAGGATGACCAGGATGTTTGGCTTGCTCGAGCCTGCGGCATGCAGCGCGGCCAGCGGCGCAATCAGCAGGGCGGTCAGAGCCGAGCGCAGCGAGACAGCCTGCCAAACTGATTTCAAAAGAACGCAGGCAACGGTGAGGATGGGTTTCATCGGTGATTACTTTACGACTGCTTCGATTGCTTTTGCCACGGTCTCTCCGAGGAAATCATAGCCCTTCGCGTTGAAGTGGACGTCGTTGGGATTTTGCATCGCGGCCAGATGAGGCGTGATGGCGGCGAAGAGGTCATCCGTTGTTGTGGTGTGGTGTGGTCAAGGGCGAGGATGACCTCCCTGGTTCGCCACCCTTTCATTTCATCTGGAAGGCATAGAGGTCGCCCTGTTTCAAAAAGAACCGCGCCTTGATGGTCTTGCCCGCGAGCGCGGAAAGGTCGCTCTTTCCCTTCCATGTCATCACTGCGCGGAGATTGTCGTCGGTGAAGATGTCGGCGTCCTGTCTCGTGAAACCGGGAATCGGTTTGCCGTCGCCCTCGCACAGTTCCACCGCCAATGAACCTTTCGGGCAGTCGGCGTTGATCACGAGATTCTTTCCGGCGAAGACCATCGGTTTGGTGGCGATGACGGCCTCTTTTTCATCAGCCCGCAGGGAGACGAATCCGTCCAATCGCAGGGTCGCCCGCCCGATGGCGGCCCTGAGCGTCTGAAGCTGATGGCGATGTCCGTGGCCCCAGTCGGCCCCGAGATAGTAGAGGACGATTTCGTCGTCCACGACGAGCACGGTGCAGCCGTAGTTCTGCGTGGAATCCCATTCGCCGAATCGGCCATACTCGAGGACCGGGTGCATGGCCTGGACCGACCGCTCGTCCGTCTGGATCTGGGTCGCCTCGACCGGTGGATAATAGGCAGGCCCGGTTCCGCCGGGCCGCGTCCAGTTGGCCGCGCAGAGCCATGCGGCGCTGGCGAAGCTGACGAGAGTCGCAACTTGGAAGCGGGTCATTGATTTCATCGGTGGAGAGGCGGCAGGAGATTGTTCCCGAGGCTGGCCTCGGTGCGTTTGAGTTCGGTGAAGCGCTTCATGGCTTGGAGGCGATGACAGGCAGCACTAGGCGGGAAGGTCGAAGATCTCCGTGATGGATTGTTTGTGTGGCGACCTCGAGAGCCGCATCCGCATTCTGGTCGGCCGCGGTGTTGTGATTGCGGTCGTAGTTGGGGAAATCGCTGCTGGTGATGTCGAGCCGGATGCGGTGGCCGGGTTGGAACTCGTTCGAGGTGGGGCGGAGCTTGATGCGATACTCCACAAGCTCGCTAGGCGTGAGCAGCCGCGGCTTGTCCAGCCCATCGCGATACCGTGCGCGCACCATGCCGGAGGCGATATCGCGATTGGTGCCGTCGGGCGCGACGTCGATGAGCTTTGCGAAAAAGTCCGTGTCCGGCGCGGAGGATGCAGCGTGCAAAATGACTTCGGGATAGCCCGTGACCTCCAACGCGGTGGTGAGCGGCTCGCCTTGATACACGAGAATGTCCTGCCGCTTCGCGAGCGGCGACTGATCGGCGGGCAACGTGAACATCGCCGCGCTCCACAGCGTCGGCACGGGATCGCGCGGGTCGTAGCGGTAGCTGTCGCGCGCACCGGGCTGTGGCTGCGGGGTGAGCGTGCCGTCGCCGGCGGGGGAGTTCGCGTGCCCGCCGCTGTGGAGGTAAAGCGTGTGCGCCTTGGCGCGTGCCGGCGGCCACTCCTGCTCGTCGCGCCAGCGGTTCGCGCCCATCACGAAGATGCGCACCGGTGCGGCCGGGTTCACTCCTTCGCCCGCGCCTTTCAGCCACCGGTCGAACCAGCGGATCTGAGTCTGCACGACATTGAGCGCGGCATCCGCTCCGAAATCCACCGTGCCCACCTTCCTGCCGCCGTGCCCAGTGTGGCTCCACGGGCCGATGATGAGGCGTTGTCCGCCGCGCGCGGCTTCCGTGCGGCCCGTGTTCCGCATCGCGCGGTGAATTTCGATGCCATCGTTGCAGTGATCGAACCAGCCGACGATATCGAGATTCGGCACGCTCACCTCGGGGCACGCGGCGATGAAGCGCCACGGATCACGGTGCGGCGCGCGCAACCACGCCTTCACCGCGTCGTCCTCGTCCTCAAAAACCTGCCTCGGCAAATCGAGCCACGGGAGAAAGTGCAGCAGCCGTTCGCCTTCGCCGCCCTTCCACAACTTCGCCGCCTCACCCTTCGACTTCACACCCTCCGCGCCCGAACGCAGCCGCATGTCCGGCGACATGCCCGCGTAAAACCAGTTCAGCCTGCGCCCCGGACGGATCGTTCCCGGACCTTCGAGCGCCGTGAGGCTCGACGGGATCGAGTGCGCCGACATCGCGACGAGCGACGGCGGGCGCAACGCCGCGAGCCTCCATTGCAGGAAGGCATCGTAGGAGATGCCGAAGGTGCCGGCTTTCCCGTTCGACCCCGGCAGCTTCGCTGCCCACTCGACGGTGTCGAAGCCATCCTCCGCATCATGCGTGTGCTCGCGGTAAAACGACTCCCACTTTCCGCCCGATGCGTAGCGCCCGCGCGCATCCTGGGAGACGACGATGTAGCCGGCCTTCACAAACGCATCGAACTTCTTTCCCTGCTTGCCGTAAGGCGTCCGCGTCACCAGCACGGGGAACGGTCCGCCCTCGCCTGGACGGAACACATCCGCGCGCAGCACCACGCCGTCGCGCATCGGCACAGCCACGTCGCGCTCAACGCTGATCTCGGCGGCGACAACTGCGGCACTGAGACAAATCCAGACGGGAAAAATGATTTTTGACAAGCGCATGGGGGGTCAGTTGGATTGCTTCAGCAGTTGTTCGAGATCGGCCTGCACTTTCGGCAGAACGTCACGGGCGGCGGGAGCGTTGATGAGGTTGTTCATTTCAAACGGATCACTTTCCAAATCGTAAAGCTCGTCCATGCCTTTGAGATCGGTGTAGCGGATCAACTTCCAGCGGTCGGTGCGGACGGCTTGATAGCCCATGCTGACGACGCGCGGGAAAACCTTGTCGGACCAATACTCGATCAGGAGCGAGTTGCGCCATGAGCGCGCCGCTGAGGTGTCGCCGCGGAGCAGTGGCAGCAGGGAGCGGCCCTGCATCGTGGCCGGAATCGTGGTGCCGGCGATGTCGAGCAGCGTCGGCGCGATGTCGATGTTCAGCGCGAACTGCTCAAGGGTCGCGCCAGCCTTGATGTGCCCCGGCCAACGCATGAGCAGCGGGATGCGGATGGATTCCTCGTAGGCGAGGCGTCGCTCCACGCTCAGGCCGTGCTCGCCGTAGAAATAGCCTTCGTCGCTGGTGAAAATGATGAGCGTGTTTTCGAGCTGCTTCTGCCCTTCGAGGATTTTGAGAATGTCGCCGAGTCCTTCATCCACCGACGCGAGCATCCGCAGCCGGTTGCGGATGCTTCCATCGTCGGTGACGGTCGCCGGGCCGAGCGGGGCCATGTTTGCAACGGGACGCAGAAGCGCCGGCTTGTCCGACGGGGGCCCGCCGTAGTTGGCGCGATGTGGGATCGCGGCACCGGCGTAGAGCGACTTGTGCCGTTCGGCGGGAATGAATTTCCCCGCGCTCGGATCGGAGAGGCTGCCGTCAGCGTTTTGCGTCAGGTCGGGATGCACGGCCTTGTGCGAGACATAGAGCAGGACCGGTTTCGTGCGCGGCTTTTTCAGGAACTCGTTCGCGAAGCCGTTGAGGATGTCGGTGAAGTAGCCGGCGATTTGTTTCCGCTCGCCGTTGACGTTGAATTCAGGATCGAGGTAGCGCCCCTGGCCTTGGACGCTCACCCAGTAATCAATCCCTGGCCGGGCGCGGTCATCGACACCCATGTGCCATTTGCCCACAAAGGCCGTCTCGTAGCCGGCGACGTGGAGCAGCCGCGGGAACGTGACCAGCTCGTGGCTGCGCGGGCTGCGGTCGGTGTTGTCGGTGATGCCGTGCGTGTGCGCATATTGGCCGGTGAGAAAACTCGCGCGGCTTGGCGAGCAGAGCGGCGTCGTGGCGAAGGCGTTGCTGAACCGCGTGCCCTCCCGCGCCAGCCGTGCGATGTGCGGAGCCTTCACGAACGCATAATCCATCTCGTCCCATCGCAGGTCATCGACGAGGATAAAGACGATGTTGGGCTTCTTCGCGGGCGGTTCGGCGGCGTGCAAAGCGGCCAGCGGCGCGAGCAATAGGGCGGTGAGGAGGGTGAGGATGCGTTTCATAAGCTCGTTCACTTTTTCAGCATCGTGATCACGAAATCCGTCACTTGTGCGTTCGTCACATCGGGCAGGCCGGGATAGACCAGTTCACAAGGAACGCCGACGCGCTGACATTGCTCCTGCAATTTGATGCCGAAGTTCGCGCTGTGCGTAGGGTCTGACTGCGGCCGGCCCGCTGCGGGGGCTTCGCGGTAGATGAGATAAACCGGCGGATCGTCAGCGGTGACGTGGGCGTAGGGCGAGTATTCCCGGATCGACGGCAGTAGTTCCTCGCGACGTGCAAGGAAGGTGTCGA
>VHCN01000111.1 GCA_016871675.1 Verrucomicrobiota bacterium | reverse complement strand
CGAATTCGCCCGAGCCGCCGCACACTCAGGGCTTCCTCGACGGCGACATCGCCGAGGTGCTCGTCTTCAGCCGGGCGCTGCCGCAGGCCGAGCGGCAGGCGGTGGAGAAGTATCTCACCGAGAAGCACGCATCGCTGCAGCAGCTCGCCTTCGGCAACACGCCCGGCGGCTGGCGCGCGTGGGAGACGGTCACCAACGCCGCGCCCGTGCAGATGCTTGTGCCGGGCTTCGTCGTGCGCGAGCTGCCGCTAGACCTCAAGAACATCAACACGCTCAAGTATCGAGCCGACGGCAAGCTCTACGCGCTCGGCTACAACGGACAAATCTGGCTGCTCTCCGACACGGATGGCGACGGCCTCGAGGACAAGGCCGCGCTGTTCTTCGACGGCAGCACGAAGCTGCGCGGCCCCATCGGCATGGCCGTCACGCCGCCGGGTTACAAGCACGGGCAGGGGGTCTTCGTCCCGTCCAAGGGCAAGCTCTCGCTCATCGTGGACAAGAACGGCGACGACCGCGCGGACGAGGAGATCATCGTCGCCACCGGCTGGAAGGAGATTCCGCAGAACGTGGACGCCGTCGGCTGCGCGCTGGACAAGGACGGCAGCATCTACTTCTCCCTCGGCGCCGCCAACTACGCGAACGCCTACCTGCTCGACGCCGACGGCAAATCGCAGTTCGACCTGACGTCCGAGCGCGGCACGGTGCTGAAGGTCGCGCCGGATTTCTCGAAGCGTGAGATCGTCTGCACCGGCATTCGCTTCCCGGTGGCGATGGCGTTCAACCAGCACGGCGACTTGTTTTGCGCCGATCAGGAGGGCGCGACGTGGCTGCCGAACGGGAATCCATTCGATGAGCTGCTGCACATCCAGCCGGGCCGGCACTACGGGTTTCCGCCGCGCCACCCCAAGCACCTGCCGAACGTCTTCGACGAGCCGAGCGTGTTCGACTACGGCCCGCAGCACCAGAGCACGTGCGGGCTGACCTTCAACGAGCCGGTGAACGGTGGAAAGCTCTTCGGCCCGGCGAACTGGGCTGGCGATGTCTTCGTCGCCGGTGAATCGCGTGGGAAGATTTACCGCACCAAGCTCGTGAAGACCGCCGCCGGCTACGTCGCGCAGAACCACCTCATCGCCTGCCTGAACATGCTCACGGTGGACGTGTGCGTGACGCCGCGCGGTGACTTGCTCGTCGCATGCCACAGCGGCAAGCCCGATTGGGGCACCGGCCCGAACGGGCCGGGGAAGATTTTCCGCATCCGCCACGCGGACACCAACGCGCCGCAGCCCGTGCTCACGTGGAGCGCGAGCCCGACGGAGATTCGCATCGCATTCGACCGTCCGCTCGACCCGGCGAACCTGCGCGACCTCGCCAAGCGCACGAGCATCATCGCGGGCAAATACGTGATGCCCGGTGACCGCTTCGAGACGATGTGGCCCGGTTATCAGGTCGTGCACGACCAGCGCGCGCAACCGCGTTACGACGTGCCGGTGTTCTCCGCCGCGCTGAGCGCGGACCGCCGCACGATTCATCTCGCCACCGCCCCGCGCACCGCCGCCGTGAACTACGCCGTGCGGATGCCGAATGTGTCCGCAGGAAGGCGCGGTTCCACCCGCGCCCAAACTTCATCCGGCAAAGACGGGGCCGGGGTGGAACCCGGCCCTCCCGAGATTTACGACGACATCGAACTGCTCGTGAACAACCACGGCGTCGAGGCGAAGTGGACTTCGGAGGTCGGGAAGGAAACGTGGAACGGATGGCTGCCGCATCTGGACACGGAAGTGTCGAAGGCGTTCACGATCGGCAGCGCGGAACATGAGCGGCTGTGGGCGGTACTTTCAAAGTTCGGCAAGCTCGCACTGAATTCTAGCATAGACCTCAGAGCGATGTTTCAGCCATCGGTGCAGCCTGGCTCGAAACTGGACCACGAGCCGTCTGCGGAAGATGTGCAAGTTCACGTCCTTTCCGAGAACTTGGCGAAGTTGGAGATGCCCGGGCTTCAGCGACTTCCGATCGGTGACATCAACAGGAACACTCCCTTGAGTTTCCGCCATGTCCAACCATCGGGCGAGTTGAACCAGTTGGAAGCTGTCTTAAGAAGTGGCATCCGGCTGGCGATACCTCCAGAGCCGTTCTTCCTTGAACCTAAGCGCGACCCACAAGGGCAACGGGCGGGATTTGTGAGTATCCCTATCCCGTTCGGGTTGCATTTGTGGTGGACGTTGACTGGAGTCAACGGGGGTCGCCCCTTCCCGCTCCGCCGTTTCTATCTCCCGTGGGCCGAGCAAAAGAGCGAAGTCATTCAACTCGCTGCCGAGCGCAAGATTCCCGAAATCGCTGGTGGCAACTGGCTCTTCGGACGCCGACTGTTCTTCGGCGAGCAGATCGGCTGCGCCAAGTGCCATCGCATCCGCGGCGAAGGCACGGCGGTCGGCCCCGATCTCTCCAACTTGATCCACCGCGATTACGCGAGCGTGCTGCGCGACATCCGCGAGCCGAGCGCGGCCATCAACCCGGACCATCCCGCCTTCGCGCTCGACCTCACGAACGGCGAACCGCTCACCGGCGTCGTGCTCGGCGAAACGGGCGGCGAGTTAAAGCTGGCCGACGCAACCGGCAAAACCGTAGCCGTCCCGCGCGCGAAGGTGAAGGCGATGCGACCTTCCGCGCTCTCGCTCATGCCCGAGGGATTGCTCGCGAGCGCCAGCACCGAGCAGGTGCGCGACCTGATGACCTTCCTCCTCACCGTCCCGCTCGAACCCGCGCCCATTGAGGGCAACACCCCGCCCCCGCCGCCGCGCAAGCGCGCCGAGGTGGAAGCGTTGCTCCGCACCGAGAACTCCAGACTCCAAATCCCAAGCTCCAACAAAGCGCTCCACATCGTGCTCTGCGCCGGCCCGAAGGACCACGGCAAGGGCGAGCACGATTATCCGCTGTGGCAGAAACGCTGGAGCAAACTCCTCCCGCTCGCGGACAACGTGACCGTGGACACCGCGGACAAGTGGCCAAGCGCCGGGCAGTTCGCGAAGGCCGACGTGATTTGCTTCTTCAACAACAACCCGGCCTGGAACGAGGACCGCGGCAAGGAACTCGACGCCTTCCTTGCGCGCGGCGGTGGCGCGGCCTATTTCCACTGGGCCGTCGAGGCGCGCACGAACGCGCTGGCCTTCGCGCGGCGCATCGGCCTGGCGAGCGATTCGAGCAAGCTCAAGTATCGCCACGGCCCGATCGACTTCGTCATCCACGGGCACCCGCTGGCGAAGGGCTTCACCGCGACGAGCTTCACCCGCGAGACGTTCGTGGACGAGACCTACTGGCAGTTTCAAGGCGACCCGAAGGATGTGCAGCTCCTCGCCAGCGCGCCCGAGGACGGCAAGCTCACCCCGCAACTCTGGACGCGGCAGGTGGGCAAGGGCCGCGTGTTCGTCGCCGTGCCGGGGCATTACAACTGGACCTTCGACGACCCGGTCTTCCGCGTGCTGGCGTTCCGAGGCATCTGCTGGGCGGCGGACCAGCCGATGGACCGCCTCGCGGAACTCGCGACGATCGGGGCGCGGCTCGCGGAGTAATTCCGGCGCGCAAAAGAAGCGTTGCCACGCCTCCGCAACGTCCGCACCATCCGCCGCCCGTGGCATGAGCACCGAAGCCGTCACAACCCCGCCGGCGTCCGCGCCCGGCAATCCAGGTCCCGTGTCCGCGCCCGCTCCCCTCGGTCCGGTGCCGCGGGCGCGGAAGTCCGCGCTCCAGCTCTTCCGCGAGGTGCTCGATCACGGCGGCCCCGGCTATCTGCAGTTCGCCATCACGAACATCTGCAACGCCGACTGCGACTTCTGCGGCTTCGCGCGCTCGAAGTTCGACCCGAAGGCGCGCCGCAGCGTGACGTTGCAGGAAGCGAGGGACGTGGTGGACATCGCGCTCCGCAATCACATCGGCTACCTGCTGTTCGTCGGCGGCGAGCCGATGGTGCACCGCGATTTGCGCGCGATGACGCGCTACGCGGCGGAACGCGGCATCCACCCGATGATCTGCACCAACGGCGGCTTGTGGACCGAGGACAACATGCGCGGCCTCGTGGACGACGGGCTGTCGAGCGTGATCATGTCCATCGACGCGCACGACATCGGCAGGCACGAGCAGAACCGCGGCCTGCCCGACGTGTGCCGCAAGATCAAGCGCGCGAACGAATTCTTCCACGGCGCGGGCGTGCAGACCACCGCGAGCATCACCGCGAGCCGGCTGATCGAGGATTACGACAAGCTGCCCGCGTTCCTCGAGTCGCTCGGATTCCGGAGTTGCACGTTCAGCTACCCGCTCACGTCGCTGGCTTCGAGCTACCTGAGCTTCAGCGACAGCGGGCTGGTGAACTTCTCGAAAGACGAACTCATCGCGCTTTTCGACAAGATCAAGCAGATGAAGCATCGCAGCGGCTACCCGGTGGTGAACCCGACCGAGTCGCTCTCCGAAATGCAGCGGCACCTGCGCGGCGAGCGCGAGAAGTTCGGGTGCCTCGGTGGGCACAAGTATTTTTATCTCGACTGGAACCTCGACCTCTACCGCTGCCACGCGTGGGACAAGCCCATGTGCAAAGTCCACGAGTGGGACGAGTCCAAGCTCATCCGCGACGGCTGCACCAAGTGCATGATTGACTGTTACCGCGACCCGAGCGTGCTGCAATTCGTGGCCATCAGCACGAGCGACGCGTGGAACGCGGCGAAGCAGGGCAGGGTGCTCACCGCGGCGAGGCACGTCTTCGACCCGCGCAACCTGACTTCGATCAGGGCCGTGTGGGAGGACCGGAAGTGGATCGGCGGGGTGTGAGCAAACCGTCCTCGGGTTCGGCGCGGTCGTTCGTCCGACGGGACGGGTGGGACGGATGGGACGGGCGAGACCGGCTCGCGCGTGACACCGGTTGAGGAGTTCGCGCCGTTGACTCGTCCATCCCGCACCTACTACGCTCTGACCGTGGATTCCACCGGCACAGGGTCGCTCTCGCTGCGCGATGCGGTGTCCCGGCGCGAACTGCTCCGCGCCGGCGGACTCGGCTGCCTCGGGCTTGCGTTGCCGTCGCTGATTCGCGCTGCGCCGGCGGTTCCAAGACCCGCCACGGCGAGTTTCGGCCGTGCGAAATCCTGTCTGCTCATCTTCCTCACCGGCG
>VHCN01000110.1 GCA_016871675.1 Verrucomicrobiota bacterium | reverse complement strand
GAAACGCCGTCTGCGGGTCGCTCAGCACGGTGCTCGCGACGGTGATCTGGTCGAACACCTTCTTCTGCGTGTCGAACTCCCGGACCTTGTGATGCAGCAGGGGATCCTTGAGCCGTTCCTTGATGCCCGGCGCGCCGCTGATGACGACCACCGGCGATTTCTCCGCAAACGCCTCCGCTGTCGGGTTCGCGACCTTCAACCCGCCCACGCAATACGTGACACAGACCACGCCCAGCCCGCGCACGCGCGCGTAGGCGTCGGCGGCGAACCCTGCGCCCTGCTCGTCGCACGTGTTGATGATCTTGAGCGGACTGGCGACGAGCTGGTCGTAGAAGCCGAGCACGTAATCGCCCGGAATCCCGAAGACGTGCCCCGCCCCGAGCGCGTGCAGCCGCGCGATAAGATAATCGCCGATCGTGGGTGCCATGAGGACGGCCCGAAGCTAGCACGAGCCTGGCGTTTCACTCAATGCCGCAGCGACGGGGTCTCGAAGTTTTCGGGCGCGAACTCATCGTAAATGGTTCGCCAATTCGCGGCCAGGCGGCTGCGCTACCTAATACTCCCGCTTGCGCTTCTTGCCGGGCTCGGGGACGGGGTAGAGGCCGTTGGCGTCGGACTTGAGGGGCGGTTCGGAGTCGGCGGTGAGCTTGTCGGCGTCGGGGCAGTATTCGTGCTCGTGGTTGAGCATTTCGTCGAGGGTGACTTCCTGCGCGGTGTGGGCGGCGTAGCGGCCGAGGGAGGTCGCGACGCTGGCCATCACGCCGCGGTCCACTTCGTTGTGCGGCTTGTCGTTGCGAATCGCGTCGGTGAGCACCTGCCATTCGGTGTGATACGGGTCGTCGGCCATCCGGGTGTCGGAGGTCCAGAGCTGGTTTTCGCGTGACCGGACGTGCCCCTTGAACGTGCTGGAGGGGCCGTTGCAGTCGCCCGAGTTCGCTGCGACGGCCATGCCTTTGGTGCCGTGGACGAAGCTGTGATACATGGGCACGGCGCCGACCATGCAGCGGCCGTCCATGTAGAGTTTCGCGCCGTCTTCGAAGGTGTATTCGACGGCGTAGGAGTCGAAGTTCTGGTCGACGTAGGGATTGCCAGTGGGGCCGGTGCGGTAGGTGCGGCCGCCGACACCTTGGGCCTTGACGGGCCATAGTTCCTTGCCAGGGGGGCTCTTGAGCCAGCAGAGGTGGTCGATGTGGTGGATGTTGAAGTCGCTGTAGCCGCCGCCGCTCGCCCAGATGAAGCTGTGGAAGCGCGAGATTTGCCAGAGCAGTTCGTTGGGCTTGCCGGGGAGGTTGTTGTCCTTGCCGGGATATTTTTCGGAGAAGGCGGAGCCGAGCAGACCCTGCATGCGGTAGCCGCGCAGGAGCAGCACGTCGCCGATGTCGTTGTCCTGATGGATGCGCGCGTGGAGTTGTTGGAGGCACTTTTTGTGGCGGGACATGAGGCCGACGCCGACCTTGAGGTTTTTCGCCTTGGCGAGCTTGTTGAGTTCGAGCATGCGCCGCGAGGTCGGGCCGTCGGCGGTCACGGGCTTTTCCATGAAGACGTTGATGCCTTTCTCAATGGCGTATTTGAAGTGAACCCAGCGGAAGGCGAGCGGTGTGGTGAAGATGGCGACGTCGCCCTTCTTGAGCGAGTCAATCGCGCCTTTGTAGGCGTCGAAGCCGATGAACTTGCGCCCGCTCGGGACGTCCACCTGGTCCTTGAAGCGGCCGCCGTTTCCTTCTTTGAGGCCGCGAAAGGCAGACTCGAGGCGGTGTTCGAACACGTCGGCCATGGCGACGAGCTTGGGCGGGCCGCTCTGGCTCAGCGCGTTGACCGCGGCACCGCCGCCCCGGCCGCCGCAGCCGACGAGCGCAACGCGAATCTGGTCGCTGCCCTGGCCGTGAACGTGCGGGAGCGTCACGCCCGCGAGCGCGGAGACGGTGGCAAGCTGGCCGGTGGTCCTGATGAATTCACGACGGGATGGCTGGGCCGAGGGAGGCGTTTGCATGGCGAGATGGTTCGCGCAGGGTGAAGCGGGTGTCAACTTCGGAGAAGCCGCGGGCTTGCGGCGGTGCTGTGCGGCGCGGGAAGTTGGTGGATACCCCGGCTAGGACTTGAACCTAGAACAAACAGATTAAGAGTCTGCTGCTCTACCAATTGAGCTACCGAGGCAGCACAGGGCGGAGAAGATTCAGGGCAGACGGGGCTTTGTCAATGCCACGTTTGGTTTCGTGGCGATGCCGCGCGCGATCGTAAGCGTGATCCTGATCCTCATCTTGATCGCCCCGCGGAGGACGACGGGAGATTAGGATTAAGATTGCGATCAGGATCAAGAAGAAGGCGAGACTGGCACGCCTGTCGCGAGCCTTGCCTCGGCACGGGGCGTGTGGAAGACTGCGTCGTCGCTGAAGCAAGCCCGAACCCGAAACGACTGACATCATGAGCAATCTTCTTGGCAGCCTCAAACAACACTCCCTCATCGTCGCCGACACGGGCGACTTCGAGAGCATCCGCAAATACCAGCCGCGCGATGCCACAACCAACCCGAGCCTGCTCTTCAAGGCCGCGCAGATGCCCGAATACGCCGCGCTCGTCGAGAAGACCCTGGCGGACTCGAAGCAGGAAGCCGCGGGCAATGCCCAAGCCGCGCTCGGTATCGCGCTCGACCGGCTGTCTGTGGCGTTCGGCGAGGAAATCTTGAAGATCGTCCCGCACCGCGTGAGCACGGAAGTGGACGCCCGGCTTTCATTCGATACAGCCGCGACCATCGCCAAGGCCCGGTCGCTCATCGAGCGTTACGCCAGGGCCGGCATCGGCCGCGAGCGCATCCTCATCAAGATCGCTTCAACGTGGGAGGGCATCCGCGCGGCGGAGGTCCTCAAGGCAGACGGCATCAAATGCAACCTCACGCTGCTGTTCTCGTTCCCGCAGGCGGTCGCGTGCGCCGAGGCGGGCGTGCAACTCATCTCGCCTTTCGTCGGGCGCATCCTTGACTGGCACAAGAAAGCCGCCGGCAGGGATTTCACCGGCGCGGAAGATCCCGGCGTGCAGTCGGTCACGCGGATTTACAGCTACTACAAGAAGTTCGGCTACGCGACGGAGGTGATGGGCGCGAGCTTCCGGAATGTGGGCGAAATCCTCGAACTCGCCGGGTCCGACCTGCTCACGATCAGCCCGACGCTGCTCGAGGAGATGCAAAAGACCCCGGGCGCGGTGACGCGCAAGCTCACACCCGAACTCGCGGCCGCGAGCACGATGGAGAAGATTCACCTCGACGAGAAGGCATTCCGCTGGCAGCACAACGAGGACGCGATGGCGACCGAGAAACTCGGCGAGGGCATCCGCCTGTTCGCCGTGGACACGGTGAAGCTCGAGAAGTGGATCGCGCCCAAGCTCGCGTGAGCAGCGGGACGTCGCCTTCCCAGAAATTGATGCTGCCATGCTGGACCGGATTCTGCCAGAGTCGCGCTTTCCATGAACCCGACATCGAAACTATCGTTCCGCGCCCGCGGAATCCTGGCGCTGGCGGCCGCGGCTGTGGTTGGTTCAGTTGCAAACCGCCCGGTCATCGCCACCGCCGCGGGTGCCGACGCGCCGTCGCTCAGGTCGGCGTCGCCCAATCCCGCCACGGGATCCTCGGCGGCGGTGATCGTTTCGGGGTTTCACCTTGCACACACCGCGCAAGTGACGGCAGCCGGCCCCGACGGGAAGTTCACCGACGCCGGGGACGTTGCCCGTCAAAGCGGACGCTGCCTCGAATTGATCGATTCCCTTCTCAAGGAGGCGGACTCCGGTCTCGACAAGATTGCCAAGCTGCACATCTGCGTCACCAAGCCCGAGCACGTCAGCGACGTGCAGCAACTGCTCGGCTTGCGTTTCTCCGCCGGCACACGGCCCGCGGTCACGTATGTGGTGAGTGCTCCGACGATCCCCGGCGCGCTCGTCATGATGGATGCCGTCGGCGCCACCGAGAAAACGCCCAAACCCAACGCGGCCGGGCTCATCGCCAGCAAGTCGCTCAAGGGATTGCCCACCGCGGGCGTCTCCATCCTGCCCGCCAAGACCCGTTCGGTTTACATCAGCGGCCAATCCGCGGCGGGCGACCTCACCGAAGGCGCGCGGCGCACCATGGAGCGTTTGAAGCGCACGCTTGATTTTCTCCTGCTCAAACCGCAGCACGTGGTCCAGTTGAAGGCGTTCATGTCGCCGATCACGAACACCGCGCCGGTGCTGGCCGAAGTGGCGAAGATCTTCGGCACGAACCAAATCCAAATCCCGCCGGTGGTCTTCGTCGAGTGGACTGCCCCCAACTCGATCGAGATCGAGATGATCGCGACGACCGGCGACCAGTCCGCCGCGGTGAGGGACAGCCTGAGTTACGTGACGCCGCCCGGCTTCACGCCCTCGCCGCTGTTCAGCCGCGTGGCCGTGTTGAACCACGGGCCCACGGTTTACGTGGGCGGCTTGCACGCCGCCGCGGGAGGCGATGCCAGCACGCAAATCCGGGAAATCTTCGGCGCGCTCGACACGTTGCTCCGGGAAATCGAGTGCAATCCGCGCCACATGCTCAAGGCGACCTATTACGTCACGGACGAGAAGGCCAGCAACGAATTGAACGCGCTCCCTCCGGGCTTTCTCGATTCCAAGCGCCTCCCGGCTGCAAGCAAGGTGATGGTCCGCGGCGTCGCCCCCGGGCGCACGGTCACGATGGACGTCATTGCGACGACGATTCGTTGACGGCGGGCACGGCCCCCCCGCCGATTGCAAGCCGCATTTGGGCCGCAGCCGTTTGTCCTGGCGCGCCCTCCGCCCTACGGCACGACCATCCCGCTGCTGCGGATTTTCACCTCGTCGCCGAGGCTCGTGCCCTCCACGTAACTGCCGAGTGCGGTGAGCGAGGCCCGGAGCGCGGACGCGGCCGTGTTCACCTCGCCCGTCTGTTGCTCGGCAAGCGTGCGCGTGGCGATCACCAGGTTGTTCTTGGTGTTGACCGCGTCGCGCTGGGTCTGGACGGATGCCAGCGTGGGGGCGGGCGTGGGAAAGTTCGCGTTGCCGGTCATGCGCGAGATGATCAGGTCCGTGAGTTGGATCAATTCCAGCGCGTTGAGTTGGTCGAGGGACAGTTTGACTTTGGCCATGGTTTGTTGCGGTTAAGGTTGGGGTGAGGTCAGGAAGGCGATCGGCGCCAAAAGTATTGTTACCGGAGCCTGGAGGATTTGAGGGGGAGAACGGGGCGTTGCGCCAAAAGTCGGTGTTACCCGAGCCATGCACGACTTTATGAGTGAACAAACCAAAGCCGAAGTCCTCGCCACCCTCCGCCCGCGTTACGGATCGGCGGGTCGGGAACACAAAAGCAAACTC
>VHCN01000109.1 GCA_016871675.1 Verrucomicrobiota bacterium | reverse complement strand
AAGGCATCGCTGTTGTCGCGCGCCTCGCCGACATTCCCGCGAAGCTCGACCGCATCAGCGTTTACCTCCCGCCTGCGGTGACTTTGAAGCTTCTTCCCGAAATCGCGGCGAAAGGCTGCGACGAATGCTGGCTGAATCCCGGCGCGGAATCCCCGGAAGTTCTTGCCGAAGCGGGGCGGCTCGGACTGAACGTCATCCAAGCCTGCAGCATCGTGGATGTCGGCGAGTCGCCGGCCGGGCTTTGAACGGCGGGGTGAAATCGCGCCCTCGGATCACTCCTTGCGGACGATCCGCGAGAGCGTGTGCTGGAGGACGATCGCCTCATCCGTGTTGCCGCTCACGAGCTGGCGGTTGGCGTCGAGCAGCAGCTCCATCGCGCGCACGAGTTCGGGCTGGGTGAAATTGCGCGACTGCCGCAACGCGCCGAGCATCACGAACGGGTGCATCGCCCGCGGGTTGAACCGCTTGTCCTCGGGGAATGCGCCCGCGGGCACGCGCTCGAGTTGCGACTTGATCTGCGCATAGGCCCCGCCCGAATTGAAATTCATCTTCGCGTCCAGCCAGCCCGCCGCAGCCATCTCGCGCGCAAACAGCATCGCCCGCACTTTCGAGATCACGCCGTAGAGCAGGCCGACCTCGCTCTTCTTCCGGTCGAACTTCATCTCCCACAACTCGCTGTCGAGCGTGCGCAGCAGCCGCGGCAGGTCGCGGTCGCCGAGCGCGTCGGCCAGCGCAAACGCGCGCGCGTGCTTGTTGCGCGTGACGACGGCGTCGACATCCGCCGTTTCGATTCCCGGCCGGGCGGCGGCGAACAGCGCGAGCTTTTCGATTTCGCTGTCGAGCTGGCGCAGGTTGGGACCGACCAGGTTCACGAGCTTGGCAAGCGCCTCGTCGGAGATGTCCTTCTTGAGCCCGCGCAACTGCCGGAGCGCCGCGCCCTCGGCCTTCGCCGCCCAGTCGCGGTCGTCGAGCGTGAGCGGGTCGAAGGCCTCGACACGGCCGACCTTGTCGAGCGTCTTGTAGAGCGCCTTCCGCTTGTCCACCTTGCCCGCCGAAATCAGCAGCCGCACGCCGTCCCAACGGAACGTTTTCAAGACCTGCGCGAGTTCGCCGAGGGCGGCGGCGACCGCGGCGGCCTTCGAGGTGCGCTCGTCGTCGAGGAAACTGCAGTTCTGGAACCAGATGACTTTCGCCCCACCGAAGAACGGCAGCGTCTGCAACGCCTCGTGGAGCTTGCCGATCGCGCGCAATGCCTCGCCGCTGTTCGCGGCCGCGGCGTCGATGGTCTCGTGATCCATGCCGCCCGCCTCGGCGCACCACTGCTGGTGAATCTGCCGGGCGCGTTGCTTCACGCCAAAGTCATCCTCGCCGCAGACGAGGGCCACGGGGGATGGGGGCGCGGCGTCGGTGGCCGCGGTTGCGCCGGGCTTGGGCATCGGGGCGCGGCGGTTCAAGGTTCTCCGGCTTCGAACTTGGTCCCGGCGCTGTCCCCCGCCTCCGCGATGCGATCGAGCGTCTCGGAGACGTCCTCCATCCGGTCGAAGAGGTCGCGGGCGACGTAGATGGGCCGCTTTTGCGCGGCGGCCAGCGCGATGGAATCGCTCGGGCGCGCGTCAATCTCGACGATTTTCCTGCCGAGTTCGTTTTGCTGGAGCAGCACGAGCTTCGCGTGGAACGTGGACTCGCGCAGGTCGGTGATCACCACGCGCTCGACGGTGACGCCGAAGCCCTTCATGAAGCTCACCAACAAGTCGTGAGTCATCGGCCGCTGCTTCGGCACGTCCGCCCGGAATTCCTCGATGACGCGCGCCATGTGGGTGTCCACCGCGATGATGAACACCTTCTCCTTGTTGCCGAGGAAGATCGCCATGCCGTTGTTCGACAGATACGGATGGATGCAACGGATCTGCACTTGCACGGCGTCTTTCTTCATGCCGCGAGTGTAGGCCCGGCGGGGTGGGTTGACAAGGTCGCGGCCGGATCCGCGACCGGACCCCGCGCGCGAACCGGCAGCGCCGCGCGTTCCTCGTGCTGAGCATCGTCACGAACCTCGTCGTGCTCGGCTTCTTCAAGTATTTCAACTTCTTCGCCGACTCCGCGCTCGCGCATACGCTGCTCGGGGGCTGCGAAGTCGTGGTGCGCGTGTTCTTCGCGCGCAACATGTCGGGCCGCTTTGAGTATGGCTATCATCCGACAGCGGGCGTTGTGGAGCGCGAAGACGGCACGGTGCAGCTCGTTCGCGCCGGCGGACGTCGGTTTCATCCGCAGCGCTTCACAGCACGCCGGCCCGACGGGACCTTCCGCGTGATGGTCGTGGGCGACTCGGTGCCGCGCGGGCCGCGCGCCCGGCAGGCAAGGCCCATGAGGGCAGCGCAGCCGCCACGCGCGGTGCCGCACTCCACGAGGTCGCCCGGCACGTTGCGTTCGGCCGCTTCCCGAATCGCCCGGTGAATGCCGCGCAGCCGGGGGTGGCTCATCATGCTGTGCGGCCTGATATGGTGGTAGAGTCGGCCGAATTCGCCCGGAAGCAGGCGGTCACGCCATTCGGCCAGCCGGTTCGCCCAGTCGGCCAGCCGATTGTGCTGGCGCTTCCGCTCGGCCCGGAAGGACTGGGTGCTGGACGCGGGACTGGGATTGGGATTGGGATTGGGATTTGTGCCGGACACCGACGCAAACTTAGAAACACCGGCGGGTCAAGGCAAGGGCAAGGACGGTTCATGTGACTAGCGTGAGCAGAACGGCTTTTTTCTGTCCGCCCATGCCCCGTTCCTCTACCGTGCCTTCGATGCGAAACATTCCAACCGAGTATGTAGCGTTTAAACGGCGGGAGCAGCGCACCGAGTTCATCGTCCGCCACTACCGTTCCTATCTGACCGGCTCGGTGCTGGACGTCGGCTGTTACGAGGCCCCGCTGCGCGCGCTGCTGCCCGGGGTCCGTTACGTGGGTGTGGACATCGTCGGCAAGCCTGACCACGTGATCGACTTGGAACAGGCGGAGCGGCTGCCGTTTACCGACGGTCAATTCGAGTGCGTCGTTTGCGTGGAAGTGCTCGAACATCTGGACGGCCTCCACCGCATCTTCGACGAGCTGGTGCGTGTGGCGCGGCGGCACCTGATTATCTCGCTGCCGAACTGCTGGTGCGCCGCACGCCGGCAACTCGAGAGGGGGCAAGGCTCCATCTCCCACTACGGTCTGCCTCTGCAACGACCGTCGGATCGGCACAAATGGTTCATCAACCTTACGCAGGCCCGCGAGTTTTTCGAGGCGAAGGCCGTCGGCCCCCTGCGGCTGGTGGACCTGCGCATGGCGGAAAAGCCACGTCCGCTGCCCCTCCGCCTGCTGCGCCACTTGCGCCATCCCGGCGAACGCTACGCGAACCGCTACGCGCACACGCTGTTCGCCGTTTACGAGAAGACCGCCGTCGCCGCCTGAATCGCTGCATGGCTTTTCGCCCGTCCGCCACCACCCTCCAGCCGGAGATGTCCGCCGAGGAATTGTCGGCCCTCCGGCAATGGCTCACCGCGTCAGAACTGCGCGGACGGCATCTGGAAGTTGGCACCGCTGCCGGCGGCACGCTCTGCTTCATGCTGGGCTGCTACGCGCCGGAGCGCCGGCCGGCATTTTCGGTTGTGGACACGATGGCTTACTTCCCGAACCAGTTCGACATCGTGCGCGGCAATTTGCGCCAGCACGGCATTGCTCCGGAGGCCGTGGACTTCCGCGTCGCGCGCAGTAGTGAGGCTTTCGAGCGCTCGGCGGCGACCGGCGAGCGGTTCGGCTTCATCCTCGTGGACGCCTCGCATAAGATCCGCCATGTCATGGCCGACCTGCGATGGTTGCGACTGCTCGAGGTTGGCGGACTGGCGTGCTTCCATGACTACGGGACGGCGTTCAAGGGCGTGACGTGGCCGCTGAACCGCCTGCTGCGGAACTACCCCCAGTTCACCCGCGTGGGCCAGGCTGGTAGCCTGCTGGCCATCCGACGTGAGCGTGAAAGCGCCCGGCGCGAAGTGAACGGGCTGGACCGGCTGTGGGCGCTGGCGTGGTCGCCCGTTTTGCAGTTGGAACTCAGCCTGCGCAAGCGCCTCGGTCGCCCTTCCACCGGCCGCTGAGGTCGGTCTTGCAGGTCGGTGGCCGCTGACCGGTCCCATTGCTCGATACACGTGAGCTTGAGCTTACCGCCG
The DNA here is from genome assembly GCA_016871675.1 of Verrucomicrobiota bacterium. Taxonomy (NCBI): domain Bacteria; kingdom Pseudomonadati; phylum Verrucomicrobiota; species Verrucomicrobiota bacterium. The sequence goes on along the minus strand of VHCN01000109.1, from coordinate 1,279 downwards.
GTTATGTTGCGGACGATGGCTCCGGCCAGTCTGCATCGTTTCTTTGTGATCTCAAAGACTTAGGCTTTGCCCAGCTAAGCAGCCCCTGATCGACGTCCGCACGCAGAGAATGCGTGGTGTGCTATCAGCAAGCCCGCTTTGGAAGGCGTGGATGCGATACCACGAACTCGCGCAATGGGCTCCACAGAAATTGAGACTCAGGAAACGCATTATCGGATCGCAGTCTCAGTCCTCGTCGGCGCCAGCATTTCCAGACACGCAGCGTAAACCTTTGCTGTCGGCACCCCATCGGTGCTCAAACTCGGCACGCGGCTCAGAAAGTCAGTTGATTCTTGGGCCTCGCTCGCCCCTTCTGACATCACCACCCGATGCACCACGCGCCACGGCCGCCAAAAATGCAGCACAGACGGCCCGAACAGCGCCACCGTTGGGCACTGACACGCGGCGGCCAGGTGCATTGCAGCCGTGTCCACGCCTACGAACAGACGCGCCTTTCCCAGCAACCCGGCCAGTTGCGCCCAAGTGGTCTGCCCATCCGTGTTCAACACACTGGGACCCAGTTCCTGTTGCAAGCGCCGCGCCCCCTCGCGCTCTTCCGCATCGGGCCCCGAGCTGAGCACCAGCTTCAAGTTCCGGGCCTGAAGCATCCGTCCCAACTCAACCCATCGTTCCAGCGGCCACCGCTTGCGCTGCCAGCGCGTCCCGGGATGCAGCACCGCAAACTCGTCCAGCGCGGCGGCTGGGGACCACTCCGCCCTCCGTTCCCGGCTGAAGGTCAAAGGCGGCACCGGCGATCCCAACGGGATTGTCTCGTGCACCAGCATAAAATCCTTCTCCACCCGGTGGCCTTGCAGCCAGTCACTGTCTGAGAAACGGGTGATCGCCCGGCGCGCGATCCAGCTTATCCGCGCGTAGAATCGGGTGGCGACGCGTTCTCGTGCCCCGCTCAACCACGCCAGCCAACGCCCTCGGTCGCTGTCGCTAAACTCGAACGCATAATCAAAGTGTTGCCGCCGCAACTCCCTCACCAGTTTGACATCGTCGCGCAGCGCCGAGAGCCCGCGTCTTTTTGCCTCCGGTGCCGCCGTGGTCACGATGCGATCGATGGCCGGACACCCCGCCAGGATGGATTCCGTGCCGCGCCGCACCAGCACCCAAATCATCGCGGCAGGGTAACGCTCCCTCACTGCCATCAGTGTGGGCGTGAGCAGTAGCGCGTCACCGATGTGTTTGGGCTTGAGGAACAGCAAATGCACAAGCGGGACTTGTTTAGGCGGTG
>VHCN01000108.1 GCA_016871675.1 Verrucomicrobiota bacterium | reverse complement strand
TGGAGTCGAGTTGTCCCTGGTCGTCCGTGAGGAAGACCACGAGGTCCGGGTGCACGGCGGCGCGCGATCCCAAGCCCGAGACGCAGAGGACGCCGAGGAGTGCGAAAGAAAACGCAGCGCACCGACGAGTCGTCCGCACCGATTTCATTTACGCCAGCCTGCGTAGCTTTGTGATGCGGCCGGTGGCGACCCATTCGGCGACGAAGATGTTGCCGGCGGCGTCGAAGCAAGCGTCGTGCGGGTGGACGAACTTGCCGGCGATCCACTTGGCGCTGTCGCCGCGGACGTCCTTCACCAGCTTGGTCACGCGCTCCACGTCCTCGCCGAGGCGCGCGACGACTTCGTTCTTCGAGTTGAGCAAGGTGATGCGGGCGTGGAGCTCGGGCACGAGCAGCAAATCCTTCCATGAGTCGAGGTTCGCCGGAAGGCCGTAGCCCTTGAGCGTCTCGATGTATTTGCCGTCCAGCGTGAGATACTGAAGCGTGTGATTCGCGCGGTCGCACACGACGACTCGCGGCTCGCGTCCGGGCCGGCGGTCAATCCAGATGCCGTGCGGCGTCTGGAACGTGCCTTCGCCTTTGCCCGGCCCGCCAAACTTCGAGAGCCAGTTTCCGTTCTTGTCGTAGCGGTGGACGTGAAAGGAGCCGTAGCCATCGGTGAGGAGGAAGCCGCCGTCGTCGAGGAACGCGAAGTTCGTCGGCATGAAGGCGTCGCGGCCCCAGCGCTTCACGCGGACCTTGTCCTCGTCCTTCGCATAGACGCCGCTGTCCATCGGCGCGTATTTTTCCCAGACGACTTCGCCGGTGAGCGTCATCTTCGCGAAGGCCTTCACCTGCTGGTAGGCGCAGACGTAGAGGAACTCCGTGCCACCCTCGGCGCGGACCTCGATGCCGTGACCGCCGCCCTGAAACTGCTGGCCAAACGCGCGGACAAACCTGCCCTTGGGGTCGAACACGAAGATGGACGGGTGGTCCTTCAAGTTCTCGCGGCCCTCGTGGATGACGTAGAGATTCTGCGCCTTGTCCACCGCGACATTGTGCGTGGTTTGCCAGGTGTATTGGGCGGGGAGCTGCGCCCAGTTGTGATGCACCTCGAAGCGATGCGCGCCCTCGCCGATGACGAGTTGCGTGTCGGACTTCTGCGCCGTGAGCACCCGCGGCGCCGCGAGCGCGGCGGCAGAAGTGGCGAGCGTGGCGGCGAAACGCCGGCGTGAAATTTGAGTCGGGGTGGTCATGGTTTGGGTGGGTTGTGTGAAGTCACGTCCGGGGCAGTTTAGCTTGCCACGCGGCGTGATCAACACCGGGCTTGTCCGTGCGCTGACGCGATTGAAACTTCATGCCAGCTCAAACCCGGGCACTGCAGCAGCCGTGCTTGAACCGAAGGCGCCCGCATCGGCGCCCAGCCGGTGGCCACTTCGATGCGGCAGTCGTGCTACCTGGCGCCGATGCAGTAGAGCGAGCGATTGGAGCGGAGGAGCAGGCGGTTGCCGTCGAACGCGGGCGAGGCATTGAACGCGCCGCGGTTGCCTTCGAGCGTGTTTTCGGCAAGTTGCTGGAACTTTGGCGTCGCCGAGACCACGACGCACTGGCCCTGACGCCCCAGGTAATAGAGCTTGCCGTCGGCCAGCACGGGAGACGCGTAGAATCCACTCTGCCGCGACCCGAGCCGTTCCTCATAAGCGAGCTGTCCGGACGTTGCGTTCACGCAATAGGCGACGCCGAGGCTGTCGCTCGCGAAGTAGAGATGCCCGTTGTGCAGGATGGGCGACGAGACGTTGGAGCCCTTGTCGATTTTCCACATCCGGTGCGTGGCTGTGACGTCGCCCCGGCCACCAGCCTTGATCGCGAGCGCGTTCTGGGGGCTGCGTCCGCCGATCGCGTAGATGATGCCGTCGCGGGCGACGGGAGTGGGGCACATATACCAGCCGATGCCGGTCGAGCAGGTCCAAAGCTGCTGGCCGGTGTCCGCGTCGAAGCCGAGCACCTTCTGGATGAGCGCGGTCACCACCTCGGCTTTGCCGCCCGGGCCGGGAACGACCAGCGGCGCGTGCCAGGACTCGTTGATGCCGCGGGCGCGCCACTTTTCAGCGCCGGTCTTCTTGTCGAGCGCGACCAGCGAGCCGCTCTCGACGCTGGCATTCACGAGCACGAGGTCCTTGTGAAGCACGGGCGACGTGGCTGAGCCCCAGCCGTTGAGTTGCGTGCCGACGCTGGATTTCCACAGTTGCTTGCCTGAATGGTCGAACGCGAACACGCCCGACTTGCCGAAGAAGCAATACACGCGCTCGGCGTCGGCAACGGGCGTGCTCGTCGAGTAACCGTGATCCTCACGGATGCCGGGTTGCTCCGGTAGATCTGCGGCAACGGGTGTATTCCAAAGCAGCTTGCCTGTCGCGCGATCGAGACACAGGAGGTGCCGCTTCAACGCATCGAGGCTTGCGCCGCGTCCCGGTTGCACGCCGGTGTAGCAGGTGAGGAAAATCTTGTTGCCGACGACAATCGGGCTCGATGTGCCCGGCCCGGGAAGATCGGTCTTCCAGACGATTCCCTCGGAATCGCTCCACTTGAGCGGAGCGCCCTTGGCGTCGCTGATGCCGTTGCCGCCCGGGCCGCGGAACTGCGGCCAATCCGCGGCGGCGGCGTGGATGGACGTGGCGACCGCGAGCGCGATGACTGAGCCGGTTGCACGGATGAGTGGCCGCATAGTGACGGATGGAATGTTGCCGGATTATCGGGCTGCGGTGGTCTTGGGCTGCGGTTTGAGATACGTGTCGTTCAACTTGTCGCAACTCCACAGCAGGCCGCGCGTGACGAAGTCGAGGTAGCGCGCATCGGCCACGGTCTCGTTGTTGTGCCCGATGGTGGTGCTGAAGACACGCGCCTTGCCGTATTGATTGACCCACGCGACAACGGCCTCGGCATCCTTGGTCGAGCCGTCGCGTTGCTTGATGATTTGCCGGCCGCGCACAAGCGGGGTGGCGGTGGGGAAGATCTTGATGTTGTTGTAGAGCTCCTCCTTGATCGTGGTCCAGTCAGTCCAGCCCTTCATGATCGGATGATCCTTCGCGACGGACTTGAGCTCGATGGGCTCCTGCGGGCCGTGGCCGGTCGATTGAAGACCGAGGAGGTCGAACCACAGCGCGTCCGGGCTGCCGGGGGTGACCGGGTCGCGGATGTTCCCGACCCGGTAGCTGTGCATCGCGCAGTGGAGGTTCACCGCCGCGACGCCCGCCTTGTGGGCGGCGAGAATGTTGTTCACGTATTCCACGTCCTTCACGTCGGCGCTGCACTCGTCGTGGATGATCACGTCGTAGCCCTTCGACCAATCGGGCTTTTCGTAAGCCTCGTATTTCGCCTTCGTGCTGCGGTCCGGGTTGAAGGACGCCTCGACGACGATGTGGGCGCGGGCTTCGAGACCCTTCTTCAAGATTTCCATCTGCCGGGTGTAGTCGTGGCAGCAACCGCCGAGGACGAGCAGCGCGCGAAGCGGCTTGGGGGAGTCCGCCGCAGCCGCAGGGAAGGCGAGCGCCGTGGCCAGTGCCATGATGGAAGCGAGTGGGTGAGTTTTCATTGGGTGGGTTGAGTGGGTTGAACGGGGTTGGAAATCAGCCGTGCACTGGACGCGTCGCGCGCGAGGCTTGTTCAGGAAGCGCCGCGCGCAACCAGCGCGCCAGACAATCACAAAGCGCCGCGGCATCGCCAAGCTCGATGACCGGCGCGACCGCCGTGACCCACGCGAAGCCCGCGCCGTAAGCCGCGCCGTTCAGCACGCAGCCGTCGGACTGCGCCTCGCGCAGTTGCCGCCTCGCGGCCGCGAACGCATCCTCGCGCGAGCCGTCAAGCTCGTATTTCCAGCCGATGATCCGCGCCCCGGGAAAGAGGCCGCGCAACTGCGGCAGGATCTTCGTCGCGGGAACGAGCCGGAACTGGATCGGGCCCTCGCGCGTGGGCAGCTTCTGGCACTCGAGCGGGCGGCCGTCTTCCGCGCGGATTTCCCCCACCTTGTAATCGCACAACGCCGCGGCATGGAGCACGGCGTCCACGCGGATGTTCCCGGCGACGGCGCGGAGCTTGGCCGCGAGGTCGTCGTTGGTGGAGAAGTCCACGGAATGCACGCGGGCATCGAGCGGGTCGCGGCAGGTGGCCTGTTCGCCCTTGAAGCAGACGACGTCCCATCCGAGGCGCGCGAAGGTGTTCGCGAGCGTGATGCCGAGACGGCCGGTGGAAAAGTTGGTGATGCGCCGGACCCGGTCAATCGGCTCCCACGCCGGTCCGCAGGTGATGACGACGTTCATCAGGAAGGCCGGGCAGCCGCGTGTCTCAGGCGAACAATTCTCTCACCGCCCTGCCCTTTCCGTCCTCGGTTGCGTAGAACGGTCGCTGCTCGATGTCGAACGCGGTCTTCGGACTGATGCCCATCGCGGTGAAGAGGGTCGCGTGCAAATCGGCGATGGAAACCGGATTTTTCACGGCCACGAGCGGGCGCTCATCCGCGGTCTGTCCGTAGACGAAGCCGCGCTTCATCCCGCCGCCGAACATCAGCACGCTCGTGCCGCCGGTGAAATGCCGGTGCAGTCCGTAATGCTTCATTTCCTTGAGCGTCTCGCTGGGGGCGGTCGCCTGATCCTTCGCGTTCGAACCGGGCACGCCCTCGACAATGGCGTCGCGGCTGAATTCGCTCGCAATGACGACGAGCGTGCGCGAGAGCAGACCGCGCGACTCCAAGTCGAGCACGAGCCGGGCAATCGGCCGGTCAATCTCGCCGTGAAGCCTCGCGACGGTTTCATGCCCGTTGGCGTGCGTGTCCCAATGAAGGAACGGCACGTATTCCGTGGTGACTTCGACGAATCGCGCGCCGTTCTCGACAAGCCGCCGCGCGAGCAGGCACCCGCGACCGAAGCGGCCCGCGCCGTATTCGTCGAGGCTCTCCTTCGGTTCATCGGCGAGGTCGAACGCCGCGCGCTCCTTCGAGCTGAGCAGGCGGAACGAGTTGTCCATCGCACGGAGCATCGATTGCTGCTGGTAATCGCCGAGATACGCGCGCTGCGGCGACTTCTCGACGAGCTTGCGGAAGAGCTTCTCGCGATTCTCGAAACGCCCGGCATCCATCCCCTTCGGCGGCCGCACGGACTGCGCGGCTTCATCGGGATACGGCAGGTTCATCGGCCCGAACTCATTGCCAAAGAAGCCCGCGGTGGTGAAGGCCTTGAGTTCCTCCTGTTCCCCAACGCCCTCGAGGCGCTGGCCGATGTTGATGAAGGGGGGCATCACCGGGTTGCGCGGTCCAAGCACCTTCGCAATCCACGAGCCAATGTGGGGGCACGCGACGGTTTGCGGCGGCACATAACCGGTGTGCCAGTGATACTGGTGGCGCGAGTGGAGGATGTGGCCGAGGTCAGGCTGCACCGCGCTGCGGATCAATGTGCCGCGGTCAAGGACCTTCGCGACGTGCTCGAGGCCCTTGCAGATGTTCACGCCGTCCACTGCCGTCGGGATCGCGGGAAACGTGCTGAGAATGTTCTTCACCGGCACACCGACCGCGAACGGCTGGTAGCGCTTCGGGTCAAACGTGTCCGGCGCGGCCATCCCGCCGGCCATCCACAGCAGGATGCACGCGTCAGCCGTCGGTTTGGGGTGCGCGATCCTTTCGTCGGCAATCAACCGCGGCGCACCCATCGCGAGCGTGGCGGTGGAGGCCGCGGCGAGCTTGCGGAGGAAGTCGCGACGTGTGGCTGCCGGATCAAGTGGGGTCGGTTTCATGGTTCGTTCGTCGCGTCATCGGGCTGCAATCGGATCTTGATTCCCAAGTCGAGGGTCGCCCCGTCGGCCTGCACGGTGGGCAGGAAGCCCACGCGAATTCCCTTCTGGCCCAGTTCCGGGTTGCCCTGCACCTGAATCGTCGCATCCGCGCCGGACCGGGTCAACAGCCGCGGACCTCTCAACACGTCCACGCCCTCCG